>QNYZ01000068.1 GCA_003973265.1 Deltaproteobacteria bacterium
AATAACCCCGGCGATGATGGCGGCGGTTATAATACCGGGTAAAGTTCACCTTGATATCCCGCATCAATTCAGACAGGCTGGCCAGTTTCTTGCGAATTACCGGCAAGCGTTCATCCGCAATGTCATAATCATCTCCGTACATCCGCCGGCATCGTTTCAGGATTTCATTATCACTGAAATCGCTCTCCGGCAAGATTTTCATCAGCAGGTGAAAATGTAATGTGAAGTTTCCAATTATGTAAAGTTCGTCATCTTCATCCCTCACTTTTTGTGAAATATACAGTCGATGGTTTTCAGTAACCGGGTGAATAATCGGATGAGAATCATCAGGCACTGATGAGATAAACAAGCAAAGAAAAAACAGCGGGGCAGACGAGGAAAAGACGCGGTGACAAACAGGCAAGGCGCGAAAGAGAGATAAAAAAACAGCCCCGGCAGTTGATTACCCTGCCGGGGCCTGAAAAAACTATAAAATCAGCTCAGTGTTCACCTGAGTATTTTGAAAAAGACTATTTGGTGTCCTGAACCTTCTCCTTCACAGCCTGGGCGGCATGCTCCGTGGCCTCAGCGGCGTCGTGAACAGCCTGTTTCCCCGCATGGACGGCTTTATTGCTCATATCCACGGCAGCATCCTTGGAGGACTCCACAGCTTCCCCGGCGGCCTCTTTGGCCTGCTTGGCCATCTCTTTAGTGGCTTCCGCTGCCTCATGGGCGGCATTCTTGGCCTTCTGCACGGCCTTGCCCGCCGTACTTTTTGCAGCCTCGGCTGCTTCGGATGCCGCTTTTTTTGTTGCCTCTACCGCTTTTCCGGCAGCCTGCTTGGTTTTTTCAACCCCATTTTTTGATGCTTCCGCAGCACTATGCGCTGCGTCCTTCGTTGTTTGGACGGCTGCGCTGGCCGCTTCTTTGGTCTTTTCAGCTGCTTTCTTCGCCTCATCACTGCTGCAACCATAAGCAGCCAGCAACATCAATCCGACAATAAGTATAAATAATTTCTTTTTCACGTTAACACTCCTCCTTAAAAAATGAATAAACAGACAATTCCATTACGGAGTTAATAACAAAAATTTTCAACGAAGTAAAGACTATTGACAAATCCGGACATACGCCGCCACTGGTACAAGGCACCCTCCCTCAGAAATTACCTGCCCGAGGATGACTTTACACAGCGCGGAATTAGGGGCGGGCCAAGTAAACCTGTTGTAATAAAAGACAAATTATTATAGAGGTGGGGTAGAAAGCTATCTATATTACAATTTATAGGGTTAAAAACAGCGATATAGGCGAATTTTATGGCACGGGCGAAACGACATTACGTCCCCGGTCAAATCTGGCACATCGTCCAAAGATGTCACAAGCGTGAATTCCTGCTGAGATTTAATCAGTACCATCGGCCTCGGAATTCAGCTCGTTAGAATGAAGAGAAAAGAATGAAAACCCGCGTACTTATCTATAGCGTTTTATTTTTTCTCCTGATCCCGGCTATACACCACCAGAGAATTTCCCAGGCGGAGGCACGTTCTCCTAAATTTTCCGGATGGATAACATACTGGGATTTTGATCGTGGGATTGCCTCCATTGCCGCCCAACCGCAGGCATGGAACGATATCTTCCTTTTTGCAGCTTCTTTCGATGAAAACGCCAGTCTGATTGTGGCCCAAAAGCTGCTGCAAAACCAGCCCACCATAGCGCAAATGGCCTCTTCCGGAATCGCGATCTGGCTCTCTGTTGTAAATGACTTAAACGTTAACGGAAATACTATCTTAAAAGATCCGGCGATTATTCACCGGATTCTCACTGATAAAAAATTAAGAGATCACCATATCGCAGAGCTTATCGAAACAGCTCACCAAACGGGTGCCACTGGTGTCGATATTGACTATGAGAACCTATGGGTCAAAGATCGGGAGACATTTACCGATTTTATCAAAAAAACGGGGCAGGCCCTGCATGCCAATGGCCTCTTATTTTCGGTTACCGTCCAGCCCAAAAAAGGCCCTACCCAATCCCAGGGAAGCGGCGCCGCTTCATGGAAGGAAATCTGCCCGCATGTCGACCGTCTACAGGTTATGCTTTACAACCAGCACAGCAAAAGGACAGGCCCCGGAGCGATGGCAACGTTACCCTGGATAAAAACAGTTATGGATTATGGCACCACTCAGTGTAGTCATGAAAAACTGGTTCCTGTTCTTAAAATAAGTGGCATGAAATGGAAGCCCGGAAATGTGCGAGACATCAGTTTCCACGATGCCACGCGACTGGCTGAAGAGAAAAGCGTCACTGTGGCAAGGGCACCTGCTTCAACGGGCAGCGCACCGTTTTTTTCATTTTCCTCCCCGCAGGGAAAAGCCACAGTCTATTTTGAAGATGCCAAAAGTCTACGACAAAAAATCCACTCTCTTTTAATACAAGGTTTTACGCAAATCAATTTCTGGAGTCTTGGTCCCCATGATAAGCGCCTGTCTCGCCATCTGGCGATTTTAAAATCTTTACCTCCACCTCAAGGTTTTTGTACAACCCGTTAAAAGCCGCTAAAGAGTGGCCAAAACCCTGTTTTAGCTGTATATTTCTAAAATCTCTCTGCTCGTTTTCGAAAAATTTAACATCCCGCTTCATATGAAAAAGGGAATCTCATTTTTCAAAGGTCTCGCCTCAAAACCGATAACTCAACGCTGCTTCGACGGTTGTGCTGTAGTAATTTGGAACTTGTGAATGCCGAACCTTAAAATTCGTTTGCCACCTATCGGCCCATTTTTTGTGCAGTACCCCTTGCACAATTCCCGATGCACGACCACCATTGGCCTGGTCTTCGGCAGCACCAAGCCCGGCCAAGGCATCCAAAGACCACCCATCAGGGTAATCCCTGCGATAACCTACATATAAACGACCTATCTTCAATTCATCCGGCGAGTAATACAAGGGTGACGTTTTCTCGGTATCATTATATCCCAGCTCCATCCCCACTCGCCAGAAATTCAAGGCAGGGAAACGATAACTGAAATCGCAACGCACATTATAACGCTCATTATCATCATCATACTGTAAATAGGAAGCATTAACGCGCATAAACCAATTGTCGGCATAGGGGCGTGAATAAGAAATGCCATATTCGTCTGCCTGAATGCCCTCGGATAACGCACTTAGGGTATCAACATCTCTCCTGGAAAAAGACAGGTTAAGCTTGCCGATATCATGGAAAATGGCTGCAACCGAGCCTGAATTGGTAGCATCAATCTCATCAAACTGTCTACGCTTTACCGCAAGTTTTAAATCAAGTTTAGCATTTACCCGCCAATCGATCCCGGCTGCAAGTTCGGCTGCCCTCAACGAGGCGCCATCTTCCCTAAAATGATAGTGCCCAATGCCAATATAAGCATCCACCGGTACTGTAAACGGGTAGTTGATGCGAATATTGCTCCAGTCGTTCTTACGACCATTCTTATCATAAGAATACCCCCCCATGAGTTGTGCCTGGGGTGATGTTTTCCACTTTAAGCGTTCAGCCAAGTCCTTAGCATATGTCGGTATACCAGATTGTGGTGGATGGGCCATATAATCGGTCAAACCCTTTTGGGCCTTGCGATGATCCCCCTGGTGAAAATCGATCGCCGCCAAATGATACGCTAGCTCATTGTGCAATATAGGATTCGCCCTGTTCCACTTTTGAAAAATAGCCCTGGCCTCTTCGTAACGCCCCTTAAGATAGTATGTTTTGGCCAACTCTTTTTCAGCCAGATAGGGAGGATACGTTTGCGCTAAATGTAGCAACAACTCATCCCCTCCCCAGTTCTGAGGAACAGTAAAGCGCCACAAAATACTCGGTGCTTT
Organism: Deltaproteobacteria bacterium; assembly: GCA_003973265.1. Taxonomy (GTDB): domain Bacteria; phylum Desulfobacterota; class Desulfobacteria; order Desulfobacterales; family QNYZ01; genus QNYZ01. The sequence goes on from QNYZ01000068.1 coordinate 3,829, forward strand.
GCCCTTTACAGGGATACCGTTGTAACCACTTTGATTCTGTATAAAACCATAGGCATAATGCTTAGCCATGGCGCGCTGGGTCAAAATGGCGCCATCTGTAATATTGGTTGCGCCTTCCTGTCCAGCCTCCGAGTAGGGAAAAGCATAACCGACAATATTGCTACCAGGAATTTTGGTCTTAAGCAAAGCCTTGCTGAAAGCATAGTCTGCATCAACACGCTTCATAAATTCCGTGGGCGTTTCCATTCGCCGGTGTTCATCAAGCCACTTTAAATTTGCCAAAAACATGCCCTTATCTTGATCTTCATCCACATCAATAAGTTCATGCGCGTGATTTCCATGACTTTGCATATCCCAGCGCCCGTTTTGGGCGTAGTGCATGATCATCTCCCAATCGGCAAAAAAAGGATGATCCTTTTTTATAAACATTGTGGGAACAAACATCGATGCACGCATACCATAACGCGCAAGGACAGGGTCGCCCAACTTGAAAGAATCAATACGACAATCGTCAAACGTAATCATTATCGGCTTTGGGGGCCATTTCTTTTTGCCCGCAACGATGGCTGCCAGTTGAGCTGCCGTAATCGTGGTATAGCCAGCCGATTTGAGTGCCTTCAGCTGATCGTCGAATCGACCTACCGGCAAGTTTTTACCATATTCATTTTCCGTCAACCCATGGTATAAAAGAATCGGCAAAAAAACATTTTGACCGGCCTGATCGATCGCCACACGAAAAGTGTCCGCTGCCCGGCCCAATTGCCCGCTGGCCCGCAATATTAATCCTCGCTTCAACCCCGCTTCGCCGGCTCCCAGAAAAAAGGGCTGGTTTTGCCCAAGCAGTTTAAGCGCGCGGTCATGTTGGCGATCGGCAATTAAGGCCGACAAGGATAATATATATGCTTGGCGATTGTAAGGAAACGCCGCACGCATTTTCGACGAAATCTCCAATGCACGCAAATACGCGCCCCGCGCCAAAGCCAATTCAGCATATGCACGCTGCATAAGATAATCGTCTTTTTCCCCAAAATGAGGCTGAGCGCGCCGCAACGTCTTTTCAGCCTTTTCATATTGCGAAGTTTTCTGGTAGAGCGTAGCCAATTCCAGCCACTCGGCGATACGATCCGGAGCTGCAGATACAATTTTTTGCAACCAATTTACGGCCTGATGAAGATCTTTGTAAAAGATAGCGTTCTCTTTCAGCAAGGTCAAAAGACGAAGATCCGGCAGCGTTTCTTGCCTGTTGATAACTTTCCGAGCTTCTTGGAGGGCACGCTCACGCTCACCGCTTTCGTAAAGGGATTTTATCCAGTAGTAACGGGCCAGGGGTGATTGGGTGTTCAATTCAAGCACCTTGCGCCACTGGACTTTACCCTGGTTAAAATCATGATACTGCATCAAGATTTCGCCAAAAAACCGCTGCACCATAAAATTATCAGGATACTGCCGAGCCAAAGTAGCCGCACTTTCACGAGCCGCTGAAAAATTTCCGATTGCAATATAGGCCCTGCCACGCAAAAGAGCCACAAGGGGTTGATCTTTATCTTTGGCCAGGCTTTTTCCGGCCATTTTGATAGCTTGTGAATACTTTTTTTCCTGCAGATAAAGACGCGTCAACAACGCCCAAGGTTCAGCATCACCAGGAAAAGCTGCCGCAAGTCGCAGCCAGGAGCGCTCGCAGTTTTCCCAATCCCCAGCTTTCCAAAAGGCCCATCCCAATTTTTTTAAAACCTTTCGTTCCGATTTGCGCTTCTTGATAGCGCGATTGTACCAGATTTCGGCACGTTCCGGCGCTTTTTTCTCCAGCTCGATATCGCCCAAGGCACGCAGTAGTCGCTGCTCAGGCCCCCCGAGACGCAATGCCTTTTGAAAAGCATTAAGGGCTTTATCCAGATTCCCCTGCCGGTGGTATGTTTGACCAATCCTTTCGTAAAGAATACCGCTGTTTGTATCCCACTTGAGAGCGTCGGTGTAGACGGTTATTGCCGCATCATATTTTTTGAGGGATAAAAAACGATCGCCTTTTTTACAATACAAACGAATCAAATACGGTTTTAGGTCCGGTTGGTAAGCAGCATGCTTTTTTAACAAATTAAGAGCGTCGGAATAACGGTCACTATCTTGATATAATCGCGCAAGCTGCAAGGCTGCATCTTTATGCATTGGATTTTCCATAAGAATATTAGAATAGATAGAGGCGGCTTCCTGCGTTTTATGAAGAGTCTGATAAGCTGAAGCTAAACGCATCTTAACAGGAATCTGGTGCGGTGCTGCGGATAGGCTCTTCTTGAGAAAAAACACCGCTTTCTGCGGGTTTTTAGACGCAATATAAATATCCGCAATACCATTTAGAACAGCGATATTACTGGGATCGATCTTCGCCACTGCCTCCCAGATACGAAGTGCTGCTTCATTCTCACCGCACCGATAGTGGGCCCATCCCAGATTTTCCCAGGCTTTGATCAAGCCTGCATCCTGCCTGACAGCCTTTTGAAAGAATTCTTTTGCTTGTTCGTATTTTCCCTGGTGGTAGAAAAAACTGCCTTTATCCAGGTTTTCCTGCCCTGCAGAATAGGCCGCTACCTGCACCGGAAAAAGGGCGCAACGCATCAATAACAACCCGATAATCCCCAAAAAAGCATACCTTTTAACGTATAAGTGTCGCTGTTTTATATGCATGTTTATCATTCCCGTACTAGATAGGCACATAGTCAATTGTTCTGGTTCTGCTTCGAGCCAGAAAGATCAGCCGGAAGCCACTTTCGAAGGTGATCGTTTTGAAGTAGATAATGGAGCAATTGAAGTAGAGGCGTCGATAATGTGCCAGGCGGGTTTGCTTGCAACTGAAATGGCAAGCTTTTTCTGGAAACCACGTCGGAAATTATCTAATTTTGATCTGCTGATACCTACAAGATTAATCAGGCTAAAATCCAAATGCAGCATTTTTTCAGTCAACATCTGAATAGGCAAACGCAAATCGTCAAGATCGACCCTCTTGTTTCCCTCTGGCGCGGCAACCGTAATGGTGGGAATAAGTTTCCAGCCAAAACGATGGCAGAGCATCTTAAAAAGAATGCGATCGTAAGAATTAAGACATAGCGCCTTACCATCAATCAAACCGCGTTGAAAAGTAATCCCGGAAATTTGAGGAGCTATGCTGATGAGTCGTTGCACTTCCTCTTCATCAGGCCAATTCGCAATTTTATATATCTCTGGCGCTAAATATCGCATACGCGCCTGATAGAGAACAACGTGTGCCTTGCCTTCCGGACTCCAGCCGATCCATCCGCTTTTTCCCTGCCATTTGCCGGGCAGATACAAAGGCGACTTCAAAAGCGGCCGCCGATTCCATTCTATCCATATCCCTTCTCCACGTTTGACGATCTTTAAATGGCTGCCAGAAGCGCTGGCTACTACTGCAAAGGAAGCCAGGTTGTGGACTGGATGCCCCTTTTTGCCGAGTTGCAAATGCAGACCCGAGGCGTCACCTCCAAACCGCCAGAAAGACCCTGGGTCTGCATCTGACTCCTGCACAAACCAGAATTGGCCCTTTATCAAACTAACCTTAGCCTCTATTTCCCACCCATCAATTCTCCGCCCTGGCGGCAACCATGCTGCAGCTCGAGGCTCTCCCTGTAATACCAACCGATCACTAGTTTGGGTAGCACTATCGGATTCGAGGACCCAATACATATCCTTAAATGCAGGCTCTTTGGTAACTGTCGGCGCGTTTACAATCCCTTTGACCAACGCGCAAAATTGTAAATAGGACGCCCCGGAATCAATACGTAACCGCTTAAGACCTAAAGGTTTATTTTCCATTGTATTCAAGCCGAAATTATCCGCGAAAAAACAGAGCTGGTAGCTGTGCTTTAGTGCTGATAAATAAACCTTTCTCTGGTCTTCATTTAGAGGCCATGAATCCTCCATTTTCTGATCAACAACAAATGCCAGGGGATGGTCGTCATCAAGTTTATCTTCAATAATTTCCAAAGAGGCTCGATAGTGATCGCGAATGCGCCTTGCAACAGCCTGCGCAGCTTGACCGCCTATTTTCAAAGCCCGCTCATGGTCCGACGCATCACCGTCAAGCCCCTTTGTTTCTATTAGTGCCCTCTCATCTACTATATTCCCAGCTGCAGCAATTTCCCATTGGCCACTGACCTGCATCTTCTCCAGTCTATCCCAATATAGGTAATGGGTATTCCGCTGGTCGATCTGATGAGGATCTATCACTACCACAGCAGGCCATTTCATTTGCCTTAAAACGGGATCCACTTCTTTATAGGTTGTTATATAGCCACGTTCGAAAAAAAGTAGGAGTGATTTTTGAGGTATCGCCATACCATGATAATAAAAATCGCGTGCATCTTTCAGACTTATGGCGGTAAACCCTTCCATTTTCAAAAAAGACAAGTATTTCCGAAACTTTTCTATAGATAAAGAATTACCGCTATCATGATCACTAATCTGCCCGAAAGAGAGTGCCAGAAGCAACGGGTCCTGGCTCAAATCAGCACCTTTGACAGATTCAAAACGGTAAGGCTCACGATGCCCATAGGTATAGAGGAAATAGCCCGCCAAAAGTAAAAGCAGCAAACCAAGCCAGGCATAGATATCTCTTTTGAATGTACGTACTTTTAGTTTTTTAGTTTTAGAACTCATTGGTCAACGCGTTCCCCACCTGTTGTCACGAACGGTAATAATCGCATAATAAGTCTGCCAGACAAGAACCAGCATATAAAAAAAGCTGAAGGCAACTCCATAAATCCATATCCGATCGCGGTAATAAAGCAAGTATACCAAGCTGTATAAAACAGCCATGAGAAAAGCGCCGTAGACGTATAAATATGATGGCGGGCCAAAGATATCCACGGATAATACAGGGCCAATCAGAGGTAGCACCAGTGCATTCAAAACAATGATAGGCGCCACAACCGGAAAGATGGCACCAGAATAAAAAAAGAAGGCTGCCAGGGGATGGCGACGCCACATGAATTTACAAGCAATAAAAGTCTCCCTGATCCATGATTTTTTCCAGCGCAGCTGCTGCTTAAAAAATTTATAGTACCGATCGGGTACGATCGTTGTACAAATCGCCTGGGAATCGTAAAGGACTCGATAGCGGTGAAGCATAAAATTGGTAAGACTGCGATCATCACCAAAAGTCGCCGGGACTCCCAAAAAAGATTGGTTTAGCCAAACATCCAGTATGTCCATCACAAATTTCCGGCGGTAAGCAGCCAGACACCCGGAACAGCAGGATACAGTCGAAAAAATGGATTCGGAGGCCTTTATAACGCGAAAAGCAACAAAATAACGCACCTGCTGCATTTTGGTCAGCATATTGCTGCTATAACTGGCAACGTTGGCATGCCCACATACCGCGCCCACTTCTGGATTGGAAAAGCCCTGCACAAGTTTTTTAAGCGTATTGGGCTGAACGAAGCTATCGGAATCGATATAGATCAGAATTTCGCCCCGTGCCTTTCGGGCGCCAGCCGCCATTCCATGACGTTTGCCAAGGTTTTTCTCAAAATTGATAATCTCAAAGCCAGGATGATCCTTTGCGGTCAATCGCATTTCGTGCAACGTATTGTCCGTCGAACCATCATTGATGGCAATTACCTCCATTAGATCCGGGGGATAATCAGATTCGTAGATACAGTCGATTGTTTTTCGAATGGAATCTTCCTCATTTTTACATGCAACCACCACGGAAATGGACGGAAGAAAATTTACATCTTTTGGAGGTCTGTAGAATACAGCTAAAAAAAAGCGTGACAATATGTACAAAGTAACAAAGAGGCTATAGCTATTAAATAAAGGCTGATACCAAAAAAAAAATATATTAAAAGATTTTAGATAGAGAGCGTTCAGCACACCGATTAGAAAGAGTGTGGCCACTATCAACGGGATTTGACGATAAAAGAGAAGAGATAACCGTTCTTTCAGGTCAACAGCATAGGAAATGCCATAAAAATGATCAGAATTTGACTTTTCTCCATCCCCAAAGCATTTCTCTTTAGCTATTCTTACGATCCTAGCAGTTATTCTTCCTTTGGCGATAAATTTGTGGGCCGCAATTCCTTTCAGTTTGGCCGCACTCTTACCCAGATGTATCTGAATCCAGTCCCCTACATTCAAGGGAACCGACGAGCGAATACACCCCCCACTGGCACTTGAATCGAGCAGGTGAACATTTGTTCGTGGAAATCGTTTTAGCGAGTTGACATTTGTGCAGGATAGCAGCGCCTGGAGCGGTACCCTCTGGCGCCGCCGCCGCTCTTGGCTTCCTGCCCCTATCAGGGCCTTATTGCAATAATTCATTAAAAATTTCCTATTGAGCAGATCTACAAAATCTACCGGTCAATTAAGTCACTGAAAAATATAATATGAGAATACAATATGAGAATATGAAAAAGTTTATCCTGAACATGGTCAATATTCCGAAGCACTGCCGGCAATTTACGTGCCACAATAGTCTATACTAAGATTCTCCTTTCATCTCTGCCCGTCGATACAAGGCATCGATCTTGTTAAACCCAAACCAACCGATGGTCTGCAACATCGTTACTGAACTGATAAGAACTTCCTTTCTGGAAGCGGAAAAGCCAAAAAAGACAGGTTGTGTGCGGTAACTAAATTATTCACAACATATGGTGTCTTCCGGTTTCCGCTTACTATTTAGATCACTATTGTGATGCAGGAAGCACGTATAATCAATGGGGATTGTGGTGTCAACAGGAATTGTTTCGAAAATTGGCGCATTTTCGGCAAATTTGGACATCGGTCACCTGTACAAACCTGATGAGATATAACCAAAAGTTGTGTTTAAGGGATTTGGTGGTGTATCCTTCGGGTGATCGTTTAACGACAATTTCCCTGAGATTCATTAATTGATGAAAAGTACTTTGGAAAATCTGCAACATTGACATCCACGAGGTCCATTTGATTAGAATTTTTATTTATATATCCAAGCATTTTCGTGATATTAAAGACGAATATTCCATTTGCGTATAATTCATCTCCTTCTTTACTTGGGCATGGAATAAAATTTTCATTGATCTTCAGCATTTTGGCTGAGTTTAATCTCGATATGTCGAAATTTGATCTTTTCACATTGACCCTTTGCTTCTGTCGCTTTGGCCTCTTTAAATCCACATACTATTTCGTATGTCCATGAACCGAACCCTCAAACCCCGCAGTCAGCGCAATTTGCCTTTTCATAGCGGGCATTTCATGAAGAAGCATGATTTTACGTGGGAAATTCCATGCGTCATCGTTATATCGACCTATTTTTCGACTATTGCCGACCTGCCCTGTTGAATTCCGATTTAACGGACCACCGGAGGTGGATTCAACGGGGCTGGCGGACTTTTCAATCCGGTCCGTCCAAGCCTTAACCGCCCGGCTCAACGCGTTCGATACCTTCCTGAAAAATCAAAGAATCCGTTCGATCAAAAAGGTCTCTTATCGGCACTTGGTCGGTTTTGCCGCCGATTACAAGGCCCCTTCCATCCATGTTACCAAATCACGGGTCTGTACCCTGCGGCAATTTCACCATTTTGCACCCTTCACCGGATCGTACCGAAAAATATTGCCGCGGGGATACCCTATCCAAAAATTGAAAAAACCGTACCGCAATTTATGACTGAAAATGAATATATCCGCTTGATCCGCCATTTTACCGGGCGGGCGGATTCATCCATGGGCCTTAGAAATCTGATTATCATCATGATGCCGGGCACCCTGGGCCTTCGAACCCGTACGCTGACTGCACAGAAATGTTTCGGATATCGATCTGACGTGCGGCGCCTTGCGGGTGAAAGAAAAGGGCCGTCAACACCGCAGCATGGTATTGCCCTACAGTCTTTGTAAAATGATCCGCAAATATTTGCAACTGCCGCGCCGGAAAAAAAGCCCGTTGTTTTTAAGGATCATTGGATTATTGGATTGCCTAGGATGGGGGCCATTGGAATCATTGGGGAGGGGCCAAGCTATCCCTCACATATAATACGCCTATATCGCTGTTTTTAACCCTAAAAATTGCAATATAGATAGCTTTTTACTCCATCTCTATAACAATTTACCTTTTATTACAATAGGTTTGCTTGGCCCGTCCCCAATTCGCGTCCCCAATTCGCAATTCGCACCAATTCGCAATTCGGCCAGGATCAACCCAAGGAGAATACCTGATGAACAGATGGACTCGTTACGCCGGTGTGGCGTTGTTGCTGGTGCTGCAATCTGCGCCTTTTGCCCGGGCCGAAACGCCGGAAGAAAAAGGTTTGGCTATTGCCGTGAAAGCGGATCAGGCGGATAGCGGCTGGGGTGACCAGACCAGTAACATGACCATGATACTGCGTAATCGCAACGGCGATGAAAGCATTCGCAAGATACGCAGCAAGGCGCTGGAAGTGAAGGGTGATGGCGACAAGTCGCTG
>QNYZ01000007.1 GCA_003973265.1 Deltaproteobacteria bacterium
ATATCGGTTGTTTGCAAAACTGATCTCTGCTTTACATCCAAAACCCCATCGGTCATTTCCCCAAATCGCATCGTTTTGATAAACCATGCTGACAAGGAACCGCCATCCCTGGTAGTGAAATGTTAAATCGTCCGGCAATCCCACGGATGACACCCATCGAAAGGCAGGGGAGAGGTAGAGATATTGCCGGGGCGCGCGACCAAGAAAGTACCACTTGAGTGCCGGCCCGATTTCAACAATCGGGTCCAGGTCCCCCATCCCTTCCCGCGCGGTACCGGATTCATCAACCGGGGGATTTCCAAAAATGGACAGGCTGGTTTCCAGGGATTCAGAACGGTAAAAGATTCCCCGTACGCCCTCCCGGTCCGACTGGAAAAATTCTCCCCGATAGATCAAATACGGCAGGGGGAGCGCGTATGTCCGGTAAGTGGCCGAGCCACGATAAAGGGGCAGGCGCACCACCCCGTTAAAGAGTCCCAGTTCCCATAACGGCTTTGTCGGTGAGGGCGCGCTGCCGGCATTGTCGATCTCCTGGCAGGGGGAATGCGCCGGGAAAAGTACGATTATCGTAAAGAAGGTAACCAGAAGTGCACAACGTAGATGGTTCATGCGTTGCCCCTCTTTATTCCGGGCCAAAAAGGATGGGCCCAGTCCGATCTTTGCCGCAAATGATCTCTTTCAAAGCGGCTACCGGATTTCATTTAATTCAGGGTAATTTGCCCTTTTACATTCCGGGCATATCGAATGCGAAAAGTGGGCGTCCAGTCGCTCGCCCAGATAATGTTCAAATGGCTGCCATCGGCCGTGATCATCACGGATTTTTTTACACGAGGCACAGATCGGTATGTATTGCTGGCCTTCGGAGCTGTTTTTTTCGTTCGGTTGGCCCGCTTCCCGTTGAAGCAGACCTGACATATCCCGCAGTTCCTCAACAACATAGATCAGATCGCCCGCTTCATCAAAAACAGGCGTGGCGATGATTTCTTCAACTTTTGTCGCGATATCGTGTTTATGCTTATGTACGACCCGGATCGGGCGCTTATTTTCAATCGATAACTTTACCGGGCAATAGGTTTCTCCGATTTCCCAGCACGGCTTTGTATTTCGATGGCTCAGGTGATGACAGGACTGGCCGACGATCTGGCTGTAAGGAAGGTTCATCAATTGACAGGCAGCTTGATTGGCGTCAACAATCCGATAATTCAGATCTATAATCAAAATGGGCCGGGAGATGGCGTTGAATATGTTTACTCTCTGGTTCCTGTTGTACATTGTTTAATACCCAATATTGATTACCATGCGTCATCTGGTTGCGGAAAGTTTTGTGCCTGCTGCCCGGTACGTCGCTTGTCACATCATAAGCGCTCTAAAGGAGAATATCAACAACCGGGCTGTTTTTTAGGGAACCATGAGCCGTTATTTTTTCGGAAGAAGCGCGGATAATCCGAGATATTCGGCCTGGGCTTTCACCTGACGGGCCATCCGAAGGGTGGCCCCGTCAATCATGCGCCCATCAATAGCGGCCGCACCGCGTCCCCGGTTTTTTGCATTTTCGTAAGCGGCAATGACTTTCAGGGCCCGGGCGATATCCGCCTGGGATGGTGAAAAGATCCGGTTGATGGTATCGATCTGCCCCGGATGGATGGCCCATTTACCATCGAAACCCAGAGCACAGGTCATGGCACAGGCACGGTTGAGTCCATCGGAATCTTTGAAATTACCGTAGGGCGCATCGATCACCCTCAGGTCATTGGCCCGGGCCGCCATGACCAATCGGCTCATCTCAAAATGCCAGCGGTGACCGGGATAGATATCAGACTCCTCGCCGTGACCGGAGATGGAAACAAGCCGGGCCCTGATCGAGGCGGAATAGTCGGCAATGCCGAAAACAAGAGATCTCAGGCGATCGCTGGCCCGGGCGATCCGGGAAACATTTGACATTCCCCGGGCAGACTCGATGATGGCCTCAATTCCAATGCGAAGGGTAAATCCCCTCTGCATCTCGATCCCGTCGAGCATTCGGCTGACAAAATGGACATCGCCCGGATGGTCGGTTTTGGGCAGCACGACCGAGTCGATTCGGTCGCCCACGGCTTCGGCGATGGCGATAAGGTCGCGGTAGGCAAAGGGGGTGTCAAGGCCGTTGATCCGTACCGTCAGGGTCTTGTTGCCCCAGTCGAGGGTCTGGATCGAGTTGATCACCACCTCCGGCGCATCCGGCTTGGCATCGACGGGAACGCTGTCTTCCAGGTCGAGCATGATCACATCGGCGCTGCTGTTGCAGGCCCTGGCATGCATCTTTTCCACATGCCCGGGAACGGAGAGAATCGATCGGCGTGGTTTCATGGTTTCGCTCTTATATTTTTGTTTTCTTCTACAAAGTGATCAGAAATTGATCCGGTCCAGCCCTTTCAGCTTTAAAATACTTCGGGCCTCGTCGGGCGTGGCCGGTTCCAGGCCAAGCTCTCTGGCGATGCGGATGACCTTTTCCACCTGTTCGGCGCTGCTTTGGGCCATTTTTCCCTTTTCGAGAAACAGGCTGTCTTCCAGCCCGACCCGGGTGAATCCGCCCATCAGCAGGGCGGCGGTGCACATGGGCAGTTGCGCCCGACCGGCCGCACAGACCGACCAGACAAAATTATCGCCGAAGGTTTCCCTGGCCGTGTTGAGCAGAAAGACCAGATTGCCGACCGTGGCCGGCAGGCCGCCGAGAATGCCGAGGACAAACTGGAGGTAGACCGTTTTTTTAATCTGGGCCTTGTTCAGCAGGAACGAAAGATTGTTGATCATGCCCACATCGTAAATTTCAAATTCCGGTTTGGTATCTTCCCGGGCAAAAAAATCGGCAAACTCCCGCAGGGTTTTAAAGGTATTGGGAAAGATGAAATCCTCGCTCATGGCCAGGTACTGGGGTTCCCATTCATGCTTGAAGTCCCTGATCTTATCGAGCAGCGGGTGCAGGGCAAAATTCAGGGAGCCGGCATTGAGCGATGCCAGTTCCGGGCTGTAGGTCTTCACCACTGCCACCCGTTGTTCCACGGTCATTCCGAATCCGCCGCCGGTGGTCGTACAGACGATCGCGTCGCAGGCATCCTTGATTTTGGCCAGGATTTCGCCGAAGAGGGCGCTGTCGGCCGAGGGCTGGCCCGTTTCCGGGTTTCGGGCGTGAACATGAACAACAGCCGCACCGGCCTCATAGGCCCGGCGGGCTTCTTCGGCCAGTTCATCGGGCGTAATGGGCAGGTGGGGTGACATGGTAGGCGTGTGGATGGCGCCGGTCAGCGCGGCGGTAACGATAAATTTATCCATGGCAGAACACTCCTTATTTTATTAGACAAGTACCAGGCAGATCCGGGGGAAGATGACCACCAGGATCAGGACCAGGATCATGATAAAGACATAGGGCAGAGCGCCGGCAAAGACGTCGTTTAAGGTGATGTCCGGATCGTCCAGGGTGGATTTTACCACAAATGCGGCAATTCCCAAAGGGGGCGTGATCAGACCCACTTCGATGGCGATGACCGTCACCACGCCGAACCAGACAAAATTAACCCCGAGGCCATGCATGACCGGGTAGATCAACGGGACGATAATCATCATGATGGATGTGGAATCGAGAATCGTTCCCATGAGCAATACGATCAGCAGGTAAATGGCCAGGATGGAATAGAGCCCCAGGCCGGAATGACCGATCCAGCTGGCGATGAATCCGGTTATCCCGGACATGGCCAGCATCCGGCCGTAAATATTGGCCGCGATCAGTAAAAAGAGGATCGCAACCGTGACGTGTCCGGTCTCGGTCAGGACCTGCCAGAGGCCGGCCCAGGTGAGTTTGCGTTTTCCCAGTGTGAGGAGCAACGCCCCCAGGGCACCGACAGCGCCGGATTCGGTGGGCGTGAACCACCCGGCGTAGATGCCGCCGAGCACCAGGGCGATGAGCAGGACAATGGGCGTCAATTTCCAGAAGACTGCCCGGCCAGGCATTCGGCCCGAATCATTTTGCTGCCGGGTGATCTCTCCGGTGTATCCGGGAAACCGCCAGGCCATAACGACGATGGCGATACAGTAAGCCACGGACAGCAGCAGGCCGGGCATGATGCCCGCTTTAAACAGATCGCCGATGGAGGTTTCGGTGAGCACGCCGAAAAGGATCAGCAGCAGGCTGGGGGGAATCAACATCCCCAGCACGGACGATCCCGTGACCACCCCCACGGCAAACCGCGGTTTGTGTCCCAGGCGGATCATTTCGGGCACGGCCACCTTGGTAAACACGGCCGCCGAGGCAATCGAGATTCCGGTCACGGCGGCAAAGACCGCATTGGCCGCTACCGTAGGGATCCCCAGCCCGCCCCGGATGCCGCTGAACAGCCGGCTGGCCACGTCAAAGGTATCCTTGCCGATCCCGGACACGGAGATGAACATCCCCATGAGGACAAAGAGCGGCACCACGCCAAAGATATATCCGGAGATGCTGTCCGATGCGGCCAGAGCAAGCAGTTTCCCGGCAATGGCCCAGTTGCCCCGAATGAGCCCGACCCCCAGGTAGGAGAGCAGGGTCAGGGCGATGGCCACGTGCATACCTGAATAGATCAGCACGAGGATGCCGACGATGGAGATCATGCCGATGCCGATATCACTCATGACGGGCCACCATCTGCCGGAAGTTGGTAACGGCCATGATGAGGAACTGGATTCCCCCGGCCAGGCAGCCGATGAGAATGATGAGCTTTACCGGCCAGATCGGCGCCATGAAATCGCCCTGGGCGCCAACGTATTCGTCGATCCGCCAGGCCCTGGTCAGCAGCGGCAAGCTGGCGTTGAACAAGATGGCCATCAGGGCGGCACCAACCAGGTGGTAGCTGCCCTCCAGGCCGTATTTCAACCGGGGACAGCGTACGGCCAGCCAGTTGAGCAGAATATCCGACCGGGTCAGCCGCCCCACTTTAAGGGTATGGGCAATCTGCAGGAAAACAAGGGCCACGATCGACATGGCCACGATTTCAGGGACGCCGCGGACCGGATGGTTGAACAGCGCCCGGCCGCCGATGTCGAGATTGATTATCACCAGCAGCACAAAGACCCAGGCCGTGCCGATATTGTTCATCACCAGGATGACGGTGGCAAAGGACCACCGGGAATCCGGTTCGGTATGCGAAGCGGCCATCTGCCTACTTGTCCCAGTCTCGTACCAGCTTGACGCCCCGGCTGCGCAGGCCGTCGAGATATCCTTTCAATACCGCTTTTCCGGGCAGCCCTTTTTTCTCCATGGCCTCGGCCCATTGCATGGGGATATTGGGCAGTTTATCCGCCCAGCGTTTTCTTTCGGCATCGGAGAGATACGTCACCGTAGCGCCGCCGGCTTTCATTTTTTCCAGGGATTTTGCAGCCCGGTCCGCCTGGGCCTGAGCCAGGCGCTTGGTATACTCCTTGCCCACGTCAATGAAGATTTTCTGGATTTTTTCGGGAAAGGCGTCAAAGACATCCTTGTTGATACTGATCCCGCCGGCAAACTGGGCGCCGAAATTGACCATGGCGACATGGGGGGCCACCTCGTAGACCTTGATTGCCGCTGCCGCCGTCATGAAGGTCAGGGTGCCCTCGAACACGCCAGTCTTGATACCGTTGTAGTATTCGTTCAGGTTGGATGCCACCGGTACGCCGCCGGTTCCCTTGAGCCAGTTGGCCGAAGGACCCGGTGCCGCGATTTTATGGCCGCTGACATCATCCACGGTCATGACCGGAAAATTGGTTAAAAGGCCATAGGTGTCCAGGGCCGCGCCGCCGAGGTAGACCTGGTTGTACTGGGTCCACTCTCTGGCCATGGCGGGAATCTTGTGTTCGAGTTCGGTGATGGTATCCACCAGGGAAAAGATATCGTCGGTTCCAAACGGCGTCATGTACGACACATTGTGCAGGGGCATCTTGGGCGCTTCAAAAATCGTTCCGACAAAGCCCATGTCGGCAATTCCCTCCTCGATGGCTTCCAGCACCCCGCCGATTTTGGCGATAGTGCCGCCATAGGCCTGGTTCCATTCGATCTTGTCTTCGCCGCCCAGGGCCGCCACCCGTTTATCCACTTCCGGAATAAAAAAGTCCCGGCAGAGGGTCACCCACAAAAAGATCGGCGGATGCCCGGCCACTACGGTAATTTTGTACGTTTTGGCGCCCACGGAACCGGCCCCGATGCAGATTGCCAAGGCGATCATTATACCGGTCAACATTATTTTTTTTAAGCGAATCATGCGTTTTCTCCTCCATTTAATTTCGAAAGTGATTATTTCGTTCGATTTTCAGATGGCCGTTTTTCCTTAAACTATCCGACAATGGCCACCGGCCGCGTCCAGCCGGCGCTGGCACCTTTTATCTTAATCGGAAAACAGCAGACGGTAAACCCGTAGGGCCGGCCGATGGCCGACAGGTTGGCCAGCTTTTCCATGTGACAATACCCTTTTTCGATTCCGGCAAAGTGGGCCTCCCAGATCACCTTGGGATCACCGGTCTCCTGAAATTCCTTGGCCAGAAACGGAAGGGGCCGGTCCCAGCTCCAGGCATCGATGCCCACCACCTTGATCCCCTGCTTCAGCAAAAACAGGGTGCTCTCGCGGTCCATGCCGGCGCCCTTGACCAGGTATTCCGGCGTTCCCCAGGCCTGATCGGCACCCGTCTGGATCAGCACGATATCAAGTGGCTTGAGGTGATACCCGATACGATCCAGCTCTTTTTCAAGATCGGCCACGGTAATCCGGTCGCAGTCGGCCTTGTGCCGGAAATCGAGCAGGACCCCGTCGTTGAAACACCAGCTAAGGGGGATTTCGTCAATGGTCAGTGCCGGTTTTCCGCCATCCATGGTGGGATGATAATGGTAAGGCGCATCCAGGTGAGTGCCCGAATGGGTGGTCAGGGTGATCATTTCCAGGGCCCACCCCAGGCCGCCGGGAAGCTGCTCTTTTTTAATCCCCGGAAAAAACTCCGTCATCTGGACCGCTCCCTGTTCGTGATCGATATAGTCGATTTTGGGGATCATCATCGGCGGATCACTGGGAAGTTCCGGCTCGATGCTGATGCTCAAATCCACCACGCGTTTTTGTCCCATCCTGGCTCCTTTCATTGGCTGCTGAATTTTCAGATTGATTAAACGTATACTTTCATACTTCTAATTACCAGCGGCGGGTGTGGATGTCAAAGCGTCGTTTACCGGTCCGATTCATGGAAAGAATCGAGTATCGTCTGCAATCGTATATTCCAGGCGATCAAACCGGCCAGCGCGTAAGATAAACGGATAGCCGAGATAAAGAGGCAACGATGTTGACAATGTATCGGAACAGAAGCTATGAACGGTAATTGTAACAGATCGGAAAAAATCTGCATTTTCTTTTGGCTACCAAAAATTGACAGTACGAAAAAGGAATCCACACCTTCAAAAAGAGTGGAGAAGGGCCCCTGATCGGCAAAATGATCGAATTGACTGCCATCCGGAAAGGCGGAGAAAAATTCCCGATCGGGTTATCTCTGTCTGCCTACAAGGTGAACAGGCAATGGCACAGCATCGGTATTTTAAGGGATATTACGGATCGAAAACAGGTCGAACAGGACTTGCGGGCGGCTCGCGACGAACTGGAAGCCCGCGTTAAGCAGCGGACGGCCGAGCTCCAGGATACCAATAAAGAACTCGCGCGAAAAGCGTCTGAGCTTGCAGAAGCAAATATTGCACTCAAAATACTTCTTCAGAAAAGTAGTGAGGCCGGCGAACAGATTGAAGACAAGATAATCAGAAACCTGGATCAGCTGGTCATGCCCTATCTCAATGAACTGGCAATGCGGGTGGCCCATGAAAATGAAGAGACCCTGATAAATATAATCAAAACAAACCTTGAGCAGATCACTTCCCCTTTTACCCGTAAACTCTCAACGAAATTCAGGAACCTTTCTCCCCGGGAAATCCAGGTTGTCAACCTGATCCAGCAGGGATGGTCAACCAAGGAAATGGCCAGCCTGTTGAATATTTCTCCATATACGGTGGAAACATACCGTGCGGGCATCCGGACGAAGTGTGGCATAAAAATAAAAAAGTGAACCTCATCGCGTTTCTTCAATCGTTCAAAAACAACGAAGATATTTAGTCAATAAATAGCCAATTTTTTCCGATTGCATCGGATGCATAATTCTTGTAGATAAATAATTGTAGAACCCCTCCCCGAAATAGCGTATCGCAACCGGCAAATCGATTCGGAGGATACCATGAAGTATTCAATTATCGGTAATGGTATTGCGGGTGTCTGTGCGGCGGAAACGATTCGACAGCTCGATCGCGCCGCCGAGATCACCCTGATTGGAGATGAGACATTTCCACCTTACAGCCGCCCCATGATCAGCCATGTTCTTGATGGTTCCCTGTCATCGGAAAAACTGCCCATCCGGTCTTCACGCTTTTATGATGATTTGAAGATAATCCCCGTGCTGGGAAGCCGGGTTTCCGCAATCGATGTCGATCGCCGGGTTCTGACGACAACAGACAGGAAGGAAACCACCTATGATAAACTGCTGATTGCCACGGGCGCGGATGCCCGGCCGGTGGTTGCAAAAGGCGTGGATCTGAAAAATATTTTTTACATGCGTACCGAGGCCCATATCCGGTCAATCATTGAATGTTTGCCCACCGCAGAAACGGCCCTTGTCCTGGGCGGCGGCCTGGTGGGGTTTAAAGCCGCCCATGGCCTGCTCAAGCGGGGCCTGAAAGTGACCATGCTTATCACCTCCGGTTATCCGTTGTCGATGCAGGTGGATGAGACGGCCGGTCAGATGATTCTGGCCGAGTTGCTGAAATCCGGTTTGACCGTCCGGGTCGGCACCAGTGTAATGGCTTTTGAGGGAAAGGGAAAGGTTAAAAGGGCGCGTCTGTCCGATGATTCAACACTCTCTTGCGATATGGTTATCGTGGGCAAGGGCGTCTCTCCCTCCCTGGCGTTTGTCCCGAAAGAAAAAATTAAAATAGATCATGGTATTCTGGTCGATCATCACCTGCAAACCACGATCCCGGATGTTTTTGCGGCAGGAGATGTGGCCGAGGCGGTTGATATTACGCGGAAAAGACGCTGGATCAATGCCATCTGGCCGGAAGCGGCCGCCCAGGGGTGTGTTGCCGGTGCAAATATGGCGGGTCGCCACGTGGTTTACCCCGGGAGTGTGAGCCGAAATGTCATGCGGGTGATGGCCCTGGATGTCATGACCCTGGGGCTTGTCAATCCGCCGGATGATTTCGGTTACAAGGTCATGGCCCATGCCGACCGCCGCCGGGGAAGATACCGGAAACTGGTTTTTCGGGATAACGTGCTGGTGGGCGCCATGTTGATTAACGATATTGACCAGGGAGGTATCCTTCTCTCCCTGATTCAGAATGAAATTCCGTTGAAAATTCCGGATCGGGTGCTGATGGACCCATCTTTTAATTTTGGCAAGCTGATCGCCTGAAAACCGGACAGCCACAAGGAGGCCCTGTATGAAAGAAGTCATCGTTCAACCGGAAAAATGCGTGGGATGCATGCAATGCATGGTTGCCTGCGCCACGGCCCATTCCCAGACCAAACAGCTCTATACGGCCATTTTGGAAACACCGCTGCCGAAACCGAGAATCCACGTCGGCGCAGGGGTATTCAACGAGGGATTCCCCAACCGTTGCCGACATTGTGATCCGGCCCCCTGCATGCAGGCCTGCCTTGGCGGGGCGATTTTTCGTGACACCGCCACCGGGACGGTTTTGATTGATCCGGACCGATGCATTAACTGTGCGTCATGCGCCATGGCCTGCCCGTACGGGGTCATCCGGTTTCATGAAGACTGCGTTGCACCGCCGGGAAAGGTGGTTGCCGTCAAGTGTGACAACTGCGACCAGCGGCAATCGCAGGGGGTGGTGCCGGCCTGTGTCGAGGTGTGCAAAACCGGTGCATTGATATTTGATGAGATGACGGACGCCATGAAAGAGAAAACCAATGCAGTGGCCAGGAGTGTGTCGTCGGGTGCCGAGACATACCCGGTATCTCCGGTATTTGCCCTGTTCAAAGCCAGCAAAAAAGCACAGTTGGCGGTGCAATAACAAGGGTGCAGGTATCATGAACCAAGCGGAAGAAAATAAATTAAACCGGCTATCAATGAGTGTATTGCAAGGAGGAAAATATGAGTCAAATTCATGAAGGTGTCACCATCACCGAGGATGGCAGGTTGCTGCTGAAAAAGGCTGAGCAAGACCAGATCGAAACCGTCTGGGACCGTCTGGAGACCCAGCAGCCGCAGTGCGGCTATTGCGATATGGGATTGAGCTGTCGAATCTGTATCATGGGCCCCTGTCGGGTTGATCCCTTTGGCGAAGGCCCCCAGCGGGGCGTATGCGGTGCCGATGCCGATATCATTGTTGCCCGGAACCTGTGCCGGATGATTGCCTCCGGTGCGGCATCTCATTCCGATCATGGGCGGGACCTGGTGGAAGTGCTGGCCGGTGTGGCGGATGGTTCGGCCATCGGTTACAGCATCCGGGATGAGGAAAAACTGAAACGGGTGGCAGTGGAATATGACATCGATATTGAAGGAAAGGAGACATTGGCCATCGCCGGGGAACTGGCCCAGGCCATGATGGAAGATTACGGCATGCGCCAGAAACAGATCCGGTTGCTGAAACGGGCGCCGAAAAAACGCCGCGAATGCTGGGAAAAAGCCGGTATTGTTCCCCGCGGTATTGACCGGGAAACCTCTGAAATGCTGCACCGTACGCATATGGGCGTGGATAACAACTGGCAGACGCTATTACTCCAGGCCCTGCGAAATGCGCTCTCCGACGGATGGGGCGGCTCGATGATCGCAACGGAAGTATCGGATATTCTTTTTGGGATACCCTCCCCCAGGCCCACGACCGTCAATGTCGGGGTGCTGAAAAAAGATCAGGTCAATATCCTGGTCCATGGTCACAATCCCGTGGTTTCCGAGATGATTTTAGAGGCATGCCTGTCTGACCAAATGATCTCCCTGGCCAGAGAAAAAGGGGCGGAAGGGATCAACCTGGCCGGCCTTTGCTGCACGGGGAACGAACTTCTCATGCGTCATGGTATTTCCATGGCCGGGAATCACCTGATGACCGAGCTGGTGCTTTCCACCGGTGCCGTGGAAATGATGCTGGTCGATTACCAGTGTATCATGCCGTCATTGGGGGAGATTGCGTCCAATTATCATACGAAAATGATCAGTACCAGTGACAAGGCTCAGTTTCCGGAGATGGTGCACCGGGAATTTCACCCGGAAAATGCGCAAAAGCTCGCGTATACCCTGGTAAGGGAAGCGATTGAAAATTATCCCCGTCGCGGCGAGGTGTATATTCCGGTTAAGCCGGTAAACGCCGTGGGTGGATTTTCAGTAGAAGCCATTGTTTCGGCATTGGGCGGAACACCGGCGCCGTTGATTGATGCGATTAAAGCCGGCAAGATCCGGGGGGCGGTGGGAATTGTCGGGTGCAATAATCCCAAGATTAAACACGATTATGCCAATACGACCCTGACCCGGCGGCTGATCGAAAATGATATTCTTGTTGTGGATACGGGCTGTGTATCGGTCTCCACGGCCAAGGCCGGATTGAAGGTCGCCGAAGCTATAAAATACGCAGGACCGGGATTGAAGGAAGTATGTGGGGCATTGGGGATTCCACCGGTACTTCATATGGGAAGCTGTGTGGACAATGTGCGTATTCTGGTCCTGGCATCGGCCCTGGCGGACGCATTGGGTGTGGATATCAGCGATCTTCCCCTCGCCGGCGCGGCGCCGGAGTGGTACTCTGAAAAAGCAGCCACGATCGGGTCCTATTTTGTCGCATCCGGTGTGTATACGGTTCTCGGCCCCATGCCGCCCATCACGGGAAGCATCAACGTCGTCAAGCTGTTGACAGAGGGGCTGGAAGACGTCGTGGGAGCAACTTTTGGCGTGGAACCCGATCCTGAAAAAGCCGCGGTGATGATTCGAAAACACATTGAATCAAAACGGAAAAAACTGGGGTTGCCATCCATAGACGTTTAAGGTTACACGAAAACCTGAAATCGTTTCAGCATATCATTATCGTGAGAGCCGTAAGCGGTTGGGTGAGACGAAAAGAACGATA
>QNYZ01000085.1 GCA_003973265.1 Deltaproteobacteria bacterium
AATATGGCGTGAACGTTCCTTCAGGCGCCGCGCTTGTTGATATTGAGCAGAGTGATATAGACGGTAACTTCACCCGCACAGAGGGAGATGATCCCACAACCGTAACCGTCCCAGCTGGCGGTACAGCCACCGATGTTGACGGATTTTCTCCTCCTGAAATTAGCATTGAGCTGATTAAATCGGTGGCTGCAGTTGTTGATACCAATGGTGATGGCCGCAATAATAAGGGCGATGTTATTCATTACTCTTTCACAGTGACCAATACAGGGACCGTGCCATTAACTGATGTTACCGTTACTGATACGCTTGCTCCTGTTCTTGGCGGCCCTGTTCCCGTTCTGGCTCCCGGGGCTGTTGACACAACAACGTTTACAGCAACGCATATTATCACACAGGAAGATGTTCTCGCAGGGGGAGTGGAAAACCTTGCGACTGCTGCGGGTACGGATCCATACGGAGATCCGGTAACCGATATATCTGATACTGGTACAGATCCAGACGGAGAACCCATCAGTGATCCGGGGTCAACAGAAACACAGAGCCCCATAGGTACAAATCCAAACAGTCCGACTGATCCCACGAGCGATCCGACGACTTTGACTCTTGAGGAGAGTTTTCCATGGCATCTGTTTCTGCCGATAATTACCATGCCGCATTGTCCGCCTGTACCAGATTACTGCTACATGGTTGCCGATGGTGATAATGAAGGATCATGGAATTCCGCCTTGTTTAAATATACATTTAAAACAGACAAGTTAGAGCTGCTGAACCGGCTGGGCACATGGAATGTGGAAACAATGATTCTTTCCCTGGATGGAAAAACGATTTATGCTGTTGACGGCGCCGTATTTGGCATAATCGATCCGACGCCCGGTGCGAGCGCCTCCTTTATGCCAATTGATGGCGAACGTGTCGGCCGGGGGAATGGCTCTCTGGGTAACATCAATATCAAGGATATTGACAGCCTTTCTTTTGACCCCACCGACGGGACGCTTTATGGAACGGTAAGGTATGGAGACGGCGTGGCCGGTCTTTTGGACCTGTTGATTAAAATAGATCCGGATAAAGGAAGGTTGGTTCGCGATGCTTTCGGCCCGGGTGTTGACTATGTTGTGATCAATACGGCCGCCATCGGGGCCAGCGACGTGGATGATCTCGCAGTAGATTCAGATGGTACCCTTTACGCAGTTGCCGGAACAAGTAGTCATGGGGGGGACCATTTGATAGTTATCAATAAACTGAACGGAACTGTCGAGGATAGGGGTGCCCTGAGGGAGCAGGGTCATGCGGTCCAGGATATGGAAGGCCTGACATTGTATAATACCAGGACCCTGTATGGAACAACTGGCAACGAATTCTCTCAAGATGGTACCGACAACAGCCTGTATACCATAGAGAAGAAAACAGGTATTGCGAAGGTTATTACCCGGTTGGATCAAAATTTTAACGGGTATATTCCTGAAGATTTTGAGGCGATTACCTGTTTTCCGATCTGCAAGTAACCCATACAGATGTATCACAGGCCGGTAGCCGTGACACATCATTATAAAAAATAGAAAAGGGCCGCTCTCTATATGTGAGCGGCCCTTTTCGTTTCGCTAACCTAAAATTGACACTCAACCGGGCCAAACGGCAGTCCAGAATTGCCCCTGTGAAAAGCCCATCTGGTATACAGGTCACCCGGCCAAATACGAAACTGGAAACCGGTGGTTCAGGTCTGGCTGAATCCCGGGAAAAAGGACGATGCCTCCCTGATACATCCACTAAAGACAGCAGCTTAATTATTATTGGTTGAGGTGATATCTACCTTAACACCTACCGTTCGCGGAAAAAATGTTTTAAAAATTGGTTTAATCGATAGTCCTCAGATACTATCGAGAAAAAGTATCGCAATCTTCAAGCACACCCGTTTTGAATCCACGGGCAAACCACTCGGCCCGCTGCCTGGAAGTTCCATGTGTAAACGTATGTGGAATGGCAAAACCCTGGGCCTGCTTCTGTAACCGATCATCGCCGATGGAGGCCGCGGCATTCAGCGCTTCTTCGAGGTCGCCTTCTTCCAGGATATTGAATTTATCCTGCGCATGATGAGCCCATATACCGGCATAACAATCGGCCTGCAGTTCAACCCTGACCTGAAGCTGGTTTGCCCGGCCGCCTCTTGCACGCTGTTTGGCTCGTTGTATTTCTGTCAGCGTACCCTGCATATTCTGGATATGATGGCCAATTTCATGCGCCAGAACATACGCCTGGGCAAAATCACCACCGGCGCCGTGGCGTCTTTCCAAATCGTCAAAAAAGCTTAAGTCAACGTAAACTTTCTGATCCCGCGGGCAATAAAAAGGCCCCATACCAGAGCTGGCAGGCCCACAGCCGCTTTGGGTGCCGCCGCGATACAAAACCAGTATCGGCGCAGGATAGCGTGCGCCGGCCTGAGCAAAAATATCACTCCAGACTTTTTCTGTATCTGCCATCACGGTTTTTATGAATGCCGCCTGTTCCTGGTCTCTGGTTTCATCAACAGGTACGGAACTGCCGCCACCAATGAACGAGGGTAAAAAGAAATACGCTGCCGCACCGATACCCACAATGGCAATTCCCGCCTTTGAACGAAACAGGGGCTTGATCAGCGGCCATAGAAACAGCAAAGTACCCAGGGACGGCATGCCTCTTCCTCCGCTCATGCGACCACTGCTTGCCCGTCTGTCTTCTACGTTTCTGCTTTGTTCCCGATCACGCCATCTCATACCGAATCCTTCTTTTTATATTTTCGAATCGTTTTACATAAATAGATTAAGTTGCAACAGGGATAATTCCGATTTATAGAAAATACCATTTTAACGTATATGCCTGATAACTGCTTATATTCATAGCTAATGGTGTCCGCAGTGTCAAATAAAATGTTTTACATCCCCATTTTTACTGAACAAATCGTCTTTTTAACTGGCGATTCATGGATGGAGCCGAAAAGGTTTGTCGCACAGACGGGATAAAAAAATTGGCTGCAGTCAGATGAACAGGGCCGAATCGGTCTTTTTTGAACCTCCCTTTACGGCTGACAAAGTGTTTTTGAAGCAGGGGGAGGGGCGTACCAGCGATGGACAGGCGGTGAACGCTTCAAAGAACCAACAACCACTCGCTGGGCCGGTAGTAAATCGCCACTTTTGCCCGGGCGCTCAAGGCATTCGGCAATTCGTCGGCCCATCCGTTCCATTTCGGGGTGATCGGCCTGGTTTAAAAAAACAATTTTCAAGATCGCCTTCTGCTTTTCGGAGGCTTTCTTGAGATCATGGGCCAGCGCCATGGCCATCGCGCTTTCCGTCACCGGTTTACCAGGGGGCAGGGCGGTGACCTCGGAAAAGTATTTTGCCCGAAACACCCATTGATCATTGAGGGGCTTTCCGATGGCGGAAAGCCCGGCCAGGGCGATCACATGTGTCGCTATGTCCGGTACCGCCGGTTCGTGGTCGGCACAGATCTTCAGCGGTTTGCGGTCGGCCCCGTCGGCCTCCACAATGATCCAGTCAAAAAGGGCAGATTCCCAGAGATCTCTGATAACGGAAGGGGCAAATCCCACCACCTTTCCCCTGGGGCTTACCAGGTTGTGTCCGGCAGTGAGATGATTCCCGCTTTTAAAGAACGTTTTTGACTGAGATAGAATCTCCTGGACGGAAGAGGATAAGATCAGTTTAGGGGATTGTTCGGGGAGCGGCTTTAAAATTTTGGTCGTGGTGGTCGTCAGGACTTTTTTCCCGTCCCGGGCCAGGCGGTCGGCCAGGGTAAACATCAGGGTGGTTTTTCCTCCCGCGCCGATCAGGCTGATGACCCCCCGGTATTTGAGCATCAGGGCATGGATCAGGTCGTTCGCTGTCATTTGGGTTTTTCCGATGTTTTCATGACTTTGCCGTATCCAGAGCGGATATGAATCGTATTCTACCTGTTCGGTACGGCAAGTCAAACGGAAAAAGGTGGAAAGGCAAGGAAGCCAGGATGCCAGGAAGCTGGGATGCCAGGAAGCCGGGATGCCAGGATGCGGGGATGCGGGGGGAATATCAGGCGTATGCAGGCAATAGCGGGTTTCCGGCACCTTGCCGGGGCCGGCATGAAAGTCGTTCGTTGATGAATATGGTGGCGGGTCGCATCATCGCTTTCACGTTTCCGGGCGCTCCGGCTTTTTTCTCCTTGCCCCTTCCATTTCCGGTGAGTATATTTCCATCCGGATTGATTAACCGGATGCATGAAGGAAAGCGGGATATGGCAACATTAAAAGAGATGACCATCATCGTCAGGGGGGGCGGGGATCTGGCAACCGGCGTGGCGTGGCGGCTTCACCATTGCGGGTTCAAAGTTTTGATTACCGAAGTGCCGCAGCCCACGGCGGTTCGCAGAAAAGTCTCTTTTTGTGAGGCGGTTTACGAAGAGAGAATCGAAGTCGAGGGCGTAACGGCCTCGTTAATCGAATCGGCCCGGGCGGCCGGCGGTGTCTGGCAGCAGGGCCAGGTCCCGGTCCTGGTGGACCCGGCCTGTGATTGCCGGAAGACGATAAAGCCGTCGGCCCTGATCGATGCCATTATTGCCAAAAAAAACCTGGGAACCACGATGAGCGATGCACCGCTGGTGATTGCCCTGGGCCCCGGGTTTGTGGCCGGCGTGGATGCGCATTTTGTAGTGGAGACCAATCGCGGCCATCGACTCGGCCGGTTGATCACGTCGGGTAAGGCTCAGGCGGATACCGGGATTCCGGGAGTGGTACTGGGACATGCCGCCGACCGGGTGCTGCGGGCCCAGGCAGATGGCCACTGGCAGAATCACCTGGATATCGGCGATACGGTCCGGAAAGGGGACCCGGTGGGGGCGATTGACGGAGCGCCGGTCTCAGCCGCCATCGACGGCATCATCCGGGGACTGATCCATACCGGCATTCCGGTTGGCAAAGGATTGAAGATCGGTGATATCGATCCCCGGCCGGATCGGAAAAACTGCTTCACCATTTCGGAAAAAGCCCTGGCCATTTCAGGCGGCGTGCTTGAAGGGATTTTACGGCGGTACAACCGGTCTTAGCGGCCCGTTCTTTCCCTCTCGACCCCTCGGCCCCATGCCCCTTTTTTCCGTTCATCCCACGGTATAATTCGGCCCGCCGCCCTCGGGGCAGTTCCAGATGATATTCTGATACGGGTCTTTGATCTCGCAGGTTTTGCAGTGCAGGCAGTTGGACGGGTTGAGCTTCAACTGGCGGTTTCCCGGAGGATCGTCGATGATTTCGTAGACCGACCCCGGGCAGAACCGTGTGCAGGGGTTGCCGTATTTTTCGTAGCATTTTTCTTCGCAAATCCGGAGGTCGCCGATGGCCAGGTGGCAGGGCTGATCTTCTTCGTGCTGGGTGCCGGAAAGGTAAACACCGGTTAATTTATCCACGTAGAGCGTGCCGTCCACCCCGGGCGGGGTGGCTGCTTGCGCATCTCTTTTATCTGCCGGCATCGGCTTCAGCGTCGGCCAATCCGCCTCAATGGGCATGGGGTCCTTAAAGCCGCGTCCTCCGGTCAGGTGCTGGGCAGCGATATGGATAAATTTGGCCAGGCCCGGTTTACTCAGGGCCTGGCTGAAATTACGGGCCGGGTAGTTTTCGGCATGAATCCAGCTCCTGGACACCGATGCCGGGTATTGGGCGAGGATCTTTTCGCTGGTATCATCTTTTTCGATGGCCGATACCGTGGCTTCGGCGGCCAGCATTCCCGATTTCATAGCCGTGTGAATCCCCTTTAACCGCTGGGGATTCAGCATGGACGCGCTGTCGCCGACGATCAGGGCACCGTCCACGGCAAGCCTGGGCATGGTGAGATATCCGCCTGATGACAGCGTCTTGGCACCCTGCTGGATGACCTTGCCCCCCTGAATCATATCGGCGATGAACGGGTGGTGCTTGTATTGCAAAAAGGCCCGGTAGGGTTCCAGCATGGAGTCGCGGTAGTCAAGCCCCACCACGAGGCCGCAGGCAATGCGGTTGCCCTGCATCCTGTAGAGAAATCCCCCCCCCTTGGTCGCCAATCCCAGGGGGTATCCCAGAGTATGAACCACCGTGGTGTCCGAGGCGAGAAACGCGCTGTCGGCCGGCAGTTCAATGACTTCCTTGACGGCCGTTTCAAAGGTCTGGGGGGCATTATCGGAAAACAGGCCCAGCTTCCGGTGAAGTTCCCGGAGCAGGCTGCCTTTGGGGCCTTCTCCAAAGATTGTGACCCGGGCGGTCAGATCGACGCCAGGTTCAAAATTCGATTTCTTTTCCCCGTTTCTATCAACCCCTTTATCGACGGTACGCACACCGGTTACCGTCCGGCCGTCTTCGCCGTAGAGGATTTCACCCCCGGCAAATCCGGGAAAAATCATAACGCCCATTTCTTCGGCAATTTCGGCCAGCCAGCGGCAGAACCGGGACAGGCTGATGACGTGACAGCCGGCGTTGTGCATGTACGGTGGCGTGTACGGCATGGAAAACGACCCGCCGACGGTCAGAAAACGGAACTGGTCCGTGCATCTCTCCTGCTCGAGGGGGCACCCTTTTTGCCGGTAATCGGGTAATAATTCGGCCAGGGCCCGGGGATCGACGATGGCGCCGCTGAGACAATGCGCGCCGATGGCATCCCCTTTCTCGATCAATCCGACTTCGATTTCCAGGTTTTTTTCCTGAACAAGCTGCATCAGCCGGATGGCACCGGCGAGGTTGGCCGGGCCGCCACCGACAAATAATACATCCAACGGCATTTCTTCATGCTGAGTCGTCATTTGATATCGCTTTCATTATTTGGTCAGGCGCTTAACTGATATATCAGAACCGGGCGGATGTCATTTTTAGCTGAAAATGTCCGGCAATGAATGCGCCAATTTATTATTCATGTATTTTATCAGTTCAGATCGTATATTTCAAGGATAAATCCTGTCATTATATTAATTTAATAATTAAATAAGGGGGTATTGGAAAATTATTTTTAAATACGAGAACCTTGTTGTTCGTAATGGAAACGGGAAAAGGCTATTTTACTTTTGCCGGGTATGGCTATGAATGGATGATGGCGTTTATTAAGATATATCAGTCAGGGCCGGATAGTAATTGACAAGACGTGAGTCCATAAGGTTACAATCAACATCAACGAACCTGCGCCAGAGTACGCTGCATACGGGGTGTCAACAATGATGCGTATCTGCGCGATGCGTTGGCTATAGCAGGATATCCTGGACAACATCCGGATGTTCCGGATCGTAACCCATTGAGTTGAAAGAAAGAATAAGGCCATCATCCGGTCCGGTATGTTTGACGGCATGGGACACACCGGGCGGGATGGTCAGGCGGTAGACGGCCCGGGCAGGGATATCGATATCACGCAACCCATCCGTTTCACGGATGCGCATCAATGCCGGACCCACGACAACGAGTATTTCGGTTCCCAGCGGGTGATAATGATTGCCCCGGACAGCCTGTGGCCTGCTGGTGACCACGTGGAGGTTTTTCTGACCGGTAAACGCTGATATCTCAACGGGATTAAATACCGTTCCCCGTTCGTCGGTAAATACGTCTAATTCTTCAACGGTAACGGTTGCTGGTTCCT
The DNA here is from genome assembly GCA_003973265.1 of Deltaproteobacteria bacterium. GTDB lineage: Bacteria > Desulfobacterota > Desulfobacteria > Desulfobacterales > QNYZ01 > QNYZ01. Next base: position 7,599 of record QNYZ01000085.1, read on the forward strand.
GGCTCAATTACCCCCCTGTCATTTTGATCAAACGGGTTGAAATCTGATTATTTCGGATAAAACGATGGGTCAGCCGGACAGTTTGATAAACTGGACACCGGTAACATTGGTCAGCATTCTGAACAATACCGTATAAACAATCAATGTGAGAACAATGGTGATAATGGCGCGCGGTGTTTTAATGGTGTAGATGGTCCGAAGGCCGATAACAATAAGGTAGAAGCGATATAGTTCGAGAAACATGCCGGCCACGGGAATCCACGACAGGAGGCCCACGGCCGCTGCATAGGCATTTATTCGAAACGTGGCCTCATACGTACCCGGCGATTTGAATAGACGGGTCAGGATGATAAACATGATACCGGCGGTGACAAACGGAACGATCATCCCCATCAGGATGTTTTGAAAAAAGAAACCCGGCGCCCGCATAAACGGGCGGGCCAGCAGGTTGTGGACCCCCACGCAGGCCAGCAGAAACAAGGTGGGATTGGCGAACCCGCCATTGCGGCTCATGGTTGAAAAAAACGCTTTCGGGGCGATCAAAACGGCTTTGGCGACATCAAAAAAACTGCCGGGGAAACGGCCGGGGTTTAAATCTGGAGGTATCTGGGAGGGGGGCATCTGTTATCCGGTTTTATTATTATGAAATGTATATTCATTTATTGACAAAAACGATCTTCTAAAATATCGTTAACCGTTTAAAAAGTAAATATGATATTTTTCAAATTCAGGTTACAGGAAGGGAAGCAATGCTCAATTTAATGCGCAAAAAGGCCGGTTCCTGGATGATCAAGGTTATCCTGGCGTTAATTGTGGTGGTCTTTACATTCTGGGGTGTGGGCGGATTCAGTAACCGGCAGAAAACGGTGGTCGCCAAAGTCAATGGCATTCCAATCGGATATGACGAATATAAACGGGCCTACAGCGACCTGCTGGATCAGCTGAAACGTCAGTTTGGCAACAGTTTGAATGACGAAACCATCAAAATGCTGGGAGTTGAAAACCAGGCGCTGGACCGGATCATCAACCGGCACCTCATGCTGGCCGAGGCCAAACGGCTCGGATTCAGGGTGTCAGACGAAGAATTGATGGAGACGATTCAGAGTATCCCGGCGTTTCAACGGAACGGTGTGTTCGACAGGGACGGATACCAACGCGTTGTCAATCAACTGCACCTGACGCCTGAAGCGTTTGAGCAGGATTATCGGGACTCGATGCTCATTGAAAATTTACGGTTATTCGTAACCGATAAGGTGAAGGTGTCGGAGAATGAGGCCCGGCAATGGTATGACTGGCAGGATGCCAGGGTATCCATTGAGTATTTAATGGTAGACCCGGCGGCCTACACGGGGATTGAACCGACGAAAGAGGAGCTGGCGGCGTATTATAAAAAAAATCAGGATCACTACAAGACCGAACCCAAAGTCAAAGTTCGGTATGTGCGGTTTGATGCCAGGGATTATAAAGACCGTACGGATATTCCAGCCGATGAGATCAGGGACTATTATGATGCCCATACCGATGAATTCTCGACCCCCAAAACCGTTGAGGCACGTCATATAATCATCAAGGTGGCCGCGGATGCCGATGATGCAGCGGTTGAAAAAGCGCGGGCCAGGCTACTTGAAGTCCTTGAAAAAGCCCGGAAGGGGGAAGATTTCGCGGAACTGGCCAGAACCTATTCCGAAGGCCCCAGCCGGAACCGGGGCGGGTTGCTCGGAACATTTAAAAAAGAGGACATGGTGGCACCTTTTTCGGAAAAGGCATTTTCCATGAAAGCCGGTGATATCAGCGAGCCGGTTCGCACCCGTTTCGGGTGGCATCTGATCAAAGTGGAAAAAGTAAACCCCGCCACCATCGATCCCTTTGAATCGGTTGCCGATAAAATCAAGAGCAAGCTGGCCACGGGAAAGGCCCGGGAGCTTGCCTATGATGCGGCTGAATCATTTCTCGACCTGGTCTTTGAAAGTGAAGATTTAATGCAGGTTGCCGAGGAGCGAAAAGTAAAGGTTCGGACCACTGATTTCTTTGGACGGCAGGGGCCGACGGAAATTGACACCGGTCGGGCGGCCTTTTCTTCTGCCGCCTTTGGCCTGAAAAACCACGAGGTCAGCGATATCATTGAACTGGGGAATGATTTCTGCCTGCTTCAACTTGAGGAGACTCAGCCGGAGGCGGTTCCTCCTTTGGCAGATGTGATCGACCGGGTACGCACAGACTGGGTAAAGATGCGTCAGGATGAAAAGGCCAGGGAAGCTGCCGATGCGTTACTGGCTGAGCTTAAAAAAGGGAAATCCATGCCGGAGGTGGGAAAAGCGGCGGGATTGTCGCTGCAGACCACGCCTTTTTTTAAAAGAAACGAACCCATCCCGGGTATCGGTTCCGAAGCCGGTATCAGCCGGGAGGCGTTTTTGCTGACCGCCCGGAAAAAGATCGGCGACCAGGTGATCAAGGGGCAGAAAGGGTATTACCTGATCGGGTTAAAGGAACGAAAGGCTCCGGATGCCGCTGGATTTTCGGCCCGGGAAGATGCCATTGTGAAACGCTTGAAGGGACAAAAGCGCCGGGAGCGATACAATGCTTTTCTGGCCCGGTTAAGAAAAAACAGTAAAATAGAAAAAATGCTGAATCAAAGCAGATGAGGATGTAATCATGGATAAAAATCCATTGATGCAGAAACGACAGGTCGATTCAAAAAAGTGCCCGGAATGCCTGGTTTATCTGGCTCCCGATGCCAGGGAGTGTTTCTCCTGCGGTACCAGGGTCAGGGAAGCGGACGCCATGGGCATTGCCAGGCGGCGCGTCAACTGGAAAGCATACCTGTACAGTGTCGTGACGGCCGCGATTTTCGGCCTCTATCTGTGGTGGGCGTTTTTTAAAGATTCGTAAAACCGATTTTCCTGACCGTCACATCAGAAAGCCGGAGAATTCCCCGGAGGCTGTCCGGGGATGCTGCGGCTTTTTTGTTTATTCCGCCGGATGATTTTCAGCTGCCCGTCATCAGGCAGTTATCGGGCGGATCATCTGAAACTCAACGGGTGTTACTTGGCGACCATGGCGCGCATCATATCACCGGCGTTCTGGGCATGATCGGCAATGGCGCCGATGGTTTCGGCCAGCCGGATCGTGTGATAGATGGTGGTCGGGTCGGTATCGATGGCAAAGGCCCTTCTTTTCAGCCGGTCTTCGGCTTTATCTGCTTCGTGTTCCTGATGACGCAGCGTCCGGATGATCTCCTTGACGATTTTGCGTTGTTTTTCCGAAAAGCTCTGAAAATATTTTCGGGCTTCGGTGACCATCTTACTCAGTTCTTCAATGGGATCGATCACGGAATCAACCAGGAGCAACAGGTCTTTTTCGAGTTCCCCGGGGATGCCGGGTTCTTCGCGATACGAAATCCAGTCAAGGGCGTCTTCCACCGTATCGAGGACGGAATCCTGTTCCCGAAGATACCTGAACAGCTGGAATTTATCCATTGCCAGAAGCGTTCCCATGGGAAGGTGTCCCCGGATACGCCGCTTGACGGCATCGGCATCACTTTCCATTTTTGTGACCTCATCGCGCAGCTCAGAAAACCGCAGACACCGTTCAGTCACGTAGCATTCCATGGCATGCTGAAACACCCAGGAACATTCTTTGACTTTTTCCGCATGCTCCTGAAGACCATCAAAAGGCGAGGTAATGAATAAGGATAAA
>QNYZ01000056.1 GCA_003973265.1 Deltaproteobacteria bacterium
ATGGTATTGCTCAAAAACTATGAAAAAAATTGTGGAGGTTTTATGAGCAAGTTAAAAGATAATAAAATCACCAATTATTTATCTATTCCCGCGTCTTTGCATCTTGGTCTCCCAACCTCCGAACCTTCCAGCCTCCCAACCTCCCAACTTCCCGGCCTTCCGGCCTCCCAACCTTCCAGCCTCCCAGCCTTATAGCCTGCCCATGTGCGGTATCGCCGGAATCATAAATTTTAATGCGTCCGAAAACATGCGGCCAACCCTGACGCGCATGATCGGATTTCTGCATCATCGCGGTCCGGATGCATCCGGAATCTATATGGATGGTCCGGCCGGACTGGCCCATGCCCGGCTGAGTATTATCGATTTAAGCGGTGGCGACCAGCCCATCCACAATGAAGACCGGTCTGTCTGGATTGTCTTTAACGGCGAGATTTTCAACTACCCCGAGCTGCGTGAACGCCTGGTCAAAAGCGGGCATCAGTTCTATACCCAGTCCGATACCGAGGTCCTGGTCCACCTGTACGAAGAATACGGCTCCGGTCTTTTCGAATACTTAAATGGCCAGTTTGCACTGGCCCTATGGGATCAAAATCGTCAATCATTGCTGCTGGGTCGGGATCGGATGGGGATTCGCCCCCTTTTTTACTATCAGAAAAATAACCGGCTTGTTTTCGGTTCGGAAATAAAGGCTTTGTTCGCCGACAGGCGCGTCCCCAGAGCCCTTGATACGCAGTCGTTGTCGGATATCTTCACCTGCTGGTCTCCGCTGGGAGACAGCACCCCGTTTAAAGACGTTCTCCAGATTCCCCCGGGGCATTACGCTGAATCTTCAAAATCCGGCTTGAAGGTAACGCCGTATTGGAAATTATCGTTCCGGAAAAATGACGATACTATCCATCATCGCTCTTTACACGAATGGACCGAAGAGATCAGCCACCTGATGCACGATGCGACCCGGATCCGCCTCCGGGCAGACGTCCCGGTCGGCGCGTATTTAAGCGGCGGGCTGGACAGTACCTATACCAGCGCCCTGGTCAAGCAGAATTTCAACAACCGGCTGCGAACCTTCTCGGTCAGTTTCACCGATAAACGATTTGATGAATCCGGTTTTCAGCAAAAAGCGGTCAGCGCCCTGGGCACCGACCACCAGACCATTCCATGCTCGGAAGCGGATATCGGCCGGGTTTTTCCGAAGGTGATATGGCATACGGAATCGCCCATATTGAGAACCGCACCGGCGCCACTGTTCCGGCTGTCCCGACTGGTCAGAGAAAATAATTTCAAAGTCGTCCTCACCGGAGAAGGGGCCGATGAAATCTTTGCCGGGTACAATATTTTCAGGGAAGACAAGGTGCGGAGATTCTGGGCCAAAAATCCTGCCTCCACCCTGAGGCCCCGGCTGCTCGAAAAACTCTACCCGTACATTTTCGCCGGAGGAAGTGGAAAGGCCCGCGTCTTTCTGGAAAACTTTTTTAAAAAGGACCTCCAGCAGATCGAATCCCCGGTCTATTCGCACATGCTTCGCTGGAAAAATACCGCACAGCTCCAGTCATTCTTCACCGATGACCTTCGTGCGCACAATGGAAACCTCAATATATTCATCGACCGGTATCAATCCCAACTTCCACCGGATTTCATGTCCTGGGAACCTTTATCCCGCGCCCAGTATACGGAAAGCAAGATTTTCCTTTCCAACTACCTGCTCTGCTCCCAGGGCGACCGGATGGCCATGGCTCATTCGATTGAGGGGCGCTATCCATTTCTGGATCACCGTGTGGTTGAACTGGCCGCACAGATTCCGGCAAAATACCGGATGCGCGGGTTGAATGAAAAATTTGTACTGAAAAAAGCCGCGCAGGGGGTTATTCCGGATACCGTACGGAACCGATCCAAGCAGCCGTATCGTGCCCCCATTGCCCGATGCTTTTTTGGAAAAGGCGCACCGGCTTACGTGGGCGATCTGCTTTCCAAAGATTCACTGAAGAAAACCGGCTATTTTAACCCCGGAAAGGTATCAAAACTGATCGCAAAATGCCGGCGTCAACACGGGCGAATCCTGAGCGAACGTGAAAACATGGCCCTGGTGGGAATATTGTCGACACAGCTTTTGGATAAACTGTTCATTCGGGATTTCGACCCTGTTCGCTGATGATTCGAATAAATACCTTTCATGGATAGAGGAAATAACATGAACCCCAAAAAAGGCAGGAAGTGGAGATGCTGGTTCATCATTTTTTAGAAGATTCCGCAGGGCGATTGCCGGATAAAACCGCGCTGATTTGTGGAGATAAGCGATTTACCTATCGCCAAATCAACGAGCTGTCGGACCGGCTGGCCGGTTCTTTGATAAATATGGGCGCGGGCAAACAGGACCGGGTCCTGATTTTAATGGATAATTCGGTCGAATCGATTATTTCTCTATTCGGGATTTTAAAGGCCGGGTGCATTTTCGTGATGCTCAGCGCCACCATGAAGCCCAAAAAAATCAGATATATCCTGAAAGATACCGGTGCAGAGATATTGATCACGCATGGAAATAAATCCAGAGTACTCAATGAAGTGGTTCGTGACCCGGTTGATCTTAAACAGATTATCTGGGCGGGAAAATCAAGCAATCTGCCTTTGCCGTCAACGATAGAAAGCCGTGGATTTGATGCGATTATTGCAGACACCCAGGTTTATTCATCTTCTGGCCAGAATGCCGTTATTGATGTAGATCTGGCAACACTGATCTATACCTCCGGATCTACCGGAGAACCCAAGGGCGTCATGTCCGCTCACTATAATATGGTTTCGGCTGTCAAAAGCATTACGCATTATCTGGAAAATGTCGAAGATGATATCATTTTGAATGTCTTGCCGCTTTCTTTTGATTATGGCCTTTACCAGGTCTTAATGGCCTTTTTTAAGGGATGTACCGTGGTTTTGGAGAAGTCATTCGTGTATCCCTATAAAATCATGGAGCGGCTGGTCAAAGAGCGTGTCACCGGTTTTCCCATTGTCCCCACCATGGTGGCGATCCTGCTTCAGATGGAGAAAATATCCAGCTTTGATTTCAGCGCACTTCGGTACATTTCCAATACCGCGGCCGCATTGCCGGTTGCCTACATTCGAAAGATTCAGAAAATTTTTCCCCAAACCAAGATTTTTTCCATGTACGGGTTGACGGAGTGCAAGCGGGTTTCCTATCTGCCCCCTGCGCTGATCTCTTCCAGGCCCGAGTCGGTTGGCATCCCGATTCCCAATGAAGAGGTCTTTATCGTTGATGGGGATGGCAACTCACTGGGCCCGGATAAGATCGGGGAGCTGGTTGTCAGGGGCTCAAATGTGATGCAGGGGTACTGGAATGCCCCCGAAGCAACTGCCAAAATGTTCAGGCCGGGACGGTACAGAGGGGATGTTTTGCTATACACCGGAGACCTGTTTAAAAAAGATGAAGAAGGCTTTTTGTATTTTGTCTCCAGAAAAGACGACATGATCAAAACAAAAGGGGAACGCGTCAGCCCGAAAGAAATCGAAAATGTCTTGTGTGAAATGGATGGCATCCTTGAGGCAGCGGTGATTGGTGTACCGGATGATATTTTTGGCCAGGCGATAAAGGCTTTTGTTGTGGGAGATCAAAAAATAAATCTGACAAAACAACAGGTGGTCAAGTACTGTACCAGAAACCTTGAGCCCTTTATGGTTCCCAAGTATGTCGAATTTCAAGAAGAATTTTTAAAATCAGACAGCGGCAAGATTGATAAAAAAGTGTTGCAGGCCTAAAAGATATCCTTATAACCGGGGACGAATATGTATACTGATTTAATTGAAATATACCATGCGCTAGAAAAAAACAGAGTAAAAGACCCCTTGCCCGAGCTGTTATCCCTTATTGATATCCTTTCTCAAAGGGCTTTGCGAAAAACCGACCTGTCCGGCTTTAAGGAAAAGGCTATCAGGTATGATGCAGCAGCGCAACAGAGAAAAGAAGGTGTTCCCTGGGAATATATTATTGGAGAAGCACCGTTCCTGGGGCGGATGTTTTATTGCTCGTCCGAAACCCTTATCCCGAGAGAGGAAACCGAGCTGTTGACCACCGTTGCGCTTGATTTTATCAAATCAGAATGGAAGCCCGGGAAAAAGTTAACGCTTATTGACATGGGAACGGGGTGCGGAAACATTGCCATCTCTCTTGCCCTGGGATGCCAGGATGCCAATGTTCTGGCGTCGGATTTAAGCCCGGCGACGATTGCGGTCGCAAAAAAAAATGTCGAGAGACACCAGGTGCAACGTCGGGTTACCCTTTTCCATGGAGACTTATTTTCCCCGTTTGACGAAACATATTATCGGGAAAAGATAGACATGGTTGTATGTAATCCGCCCTATATCCCAACCGGGTCACTTCAGAAATTAGCGCCTGAAATCATCGGGCATGAACCCCGGGAGGCTTTTGATGCCGGCGCATTCGGCATCAATATCTTCCGCCGACTGATCAAGGACGCGCTTCTCTTTTTAAAGCCCGGGGGCATCCTCACCTTTGAAATAGGCGCGGGCCAGGAAAAACTGGTCACCCGGTTATTTGATAAATCAGGTGGCTATTCAAATCTGGCGTACCACCCGGATCACCTGGACCGGGTCCGGGTTATCAGCGCTGAAAAATTGCAACAAAACGGTTGTTGATTTTGACGTTCATAACGACACGGGAAAAGGATGTTTATGATGAATCAATTTTCAAAAAAAGTTCTGGTAATCGACCCGGAAAAAGAAGTGCAAAAAATTACCAGCCAGCTGCGCCAGCTGACATCACGCGAATTTAAACGGCGCGGCCTGGTGGTTGCCCTTTCCGGCGGTATTGACAGCAGTGTCACGACGGCCCTTTCGGTAAAAGCGGTAGGAAAGAAGCGGGTGCTGGTTTTGCTGATGCCCGAGCGGCACTCTTCGGATGAGACACTTGATCTCAGTACGAAAGTCGCTGCCCATTTTGGTGTTGAAGCCGTGCATGAAGACATCACAACCATACTGGAATCGCTGAATTTTTATCAAAAATATAATGCGGCGGTGCAAAGGGTTATTCCAGAATATGATGACCGCTGGAAATCAAAAATTGTTTCTCCCAATGTGATTGAATCCAAAGGGTTGAACCTGTTTTCTATTATCGCCCAAAGCCCTGAAAAAAAGATGATTAAAAAACGTCTGCCGCTCAAGGCGTATCTTGAAATTGTCGCGGCCACCAATTTTAAGCAACGCATCCGGAAAATGCTCGAGTATTACCATGCCGACCGCTTGAATTTTGCCGTCGCCGGAACGCCGAACCGGCTGGAATACGACCAGGGCTTTTTTGTCAAACTCGGCGATGGCGCCGCCGATGTCAAACCCATTGCGCATCTCTATAAATCACAGGTCTATCAGATGGCTGAATACCTCGGCGTTCCAAAAGAAATATGCAGCCGGCCGCCGACAACCGACACCTATTCCCTCGTTCAGGGACAAGATGAATTTTATTTTTCCCTGCCCTATGAAAAGATGGATCTTTGTCTGTACGGAAAAAATAACGGTGTTTCCGTTGAAACTGTTGCGAATGCGATTGGGTTGACACCCGATCAGGTTCAGCGGGTGTATGACGATATCGATACCAAGCGCGCCACGACACGATACCTTCACCTGCCGCCGCTGCTGACCGGTGATGTTCCTGAGATCAAATTTTAACCACAGAGCACGCTGAGAGCGCAGCGTAAAACAAATTAATAACTTTACAGAAAAAATTATTGGATCTGCAATTGCAGTTCATATATTCGAATATTTGTATTAAATTTAAAAGAGTAGTTTCCCGGCCATCTCCGCGGTGAACTATTGCAACTGGAAGGATTAAAATGATTGATATTAAAACAAAGATCAGATCGTTTATCATCGAAAATTTCCTTTTCGGCGACGACAATGGCTTGAAAGACGACACTTCATTTCTTGAAGAGGGGATCATCGATTCCACGGGTGTGCTAGAATTAGTCACTTTTCTGGAAGAGGAATTTGAGATCGAGGTAGACGATGAAGAACTCATCCCGGAAAATCTCGACTCGATAAATAATGTCACTGCCTATCTGGAGGGGAAAATCTAATCGCAAAGCGATTGTATCCATAGTCCGCGTCGGTCCGCGTGCGTCTGCGGTTAATAAATAAAACCAGAGAAGAATGAACCGCAGACAGACGCAGATGGACGCAGACGCTTTATCCGGCCGACCGGCCGAACAAAAAATTTATCGCAAAGCGTTTACCGGTCGACATCCCGGTATTTATCTCTTATCTCTTGTCCGCGTCGGTCCGCGTGCGTCTGCGGTTAATAAAATCTAATATGGATCCTTGAGATGTGTATCGTGTGCCGAAAAACCCATATAACGCAACCTGAAAAAAGATTGACAATGATTATTTATGTGCAATAATTTAAGTATGCACACAAAACTGGAATTGGCGACATGGAAACAACAACGGTGACCGTATCAAACAGGGGATATATTGTATTGCCGGCGGCCCTTCGTAAGGAATTGGAGATTAAGGCCGGGGCAAAAATGCTTCTCCGCTGCGATAATGATAAAATTATTCTAAAAACAGTGAATTCATTTACCGACAAACTGGCGGGTCTGACACAGCAGGTGATTGCAAAAACGGCGGACGATGTGGATACGTACATCGACAAAGAACGGGTAAATCGCCTGAAATGATTTCTATTTCAAAATTAAAAACTGCTGTTACCGGTCGCAATGTTTTGATCGATAGCAATATTATCATCTACCTGACCGATTCGGTTCAGCCATACGCATCGCTGTCTAAGACATTGTTTGAGATCGTAGAGGCCGGTGATGCTGAAGCGATCATCTCCATTTTGTCTGTCAGTGAGGTCATGCAGGGACCGATTATTAAAAAGGAGCCGGCAGTGGCAACTGAGGTGAAAGATTATCTGGTCAACTTTCCAAATTGCTACTGCCAGGAAATAACGATGGGTGTATTGGAAATTGTTGGAAATGATAAGCAGATCGACTGGAGTGGACTTCGGGCAGTAGACAGCCTGGTCGTCGCTTCCGGTATCGCCAATGGTGTTGACCTTTTTATCTCCAATGACAAACATTTTAAGAAAGCATTACCTCGGGAAATGATCCTGTCCTTTGATTAATTTACAAGAGTTTAACCGCAGACTGACGCAGACGTTTCAACCGACTGAATACCTATTGAATCTCTTGTCCGCGTCGGTCCGTGTGCGTCTGCGGTTAAAAAAACAAAGAAGTTAAAAATACCTCGTAGATTCAGATGCCAATAACAAACAGGATGATTAGAATAATTGCAGCGAAAGACCGTATTGCATTTAAAAAGCACAGCGCGATACGTATGAGGGAGAGAGGGATCTATGCTGATGAGGTAAAATATATTATGCTACATGGTGAAATCATTGAAAATTACCCAGACGACAGGCCTTTTCCAAGCTGTCTGGTCTTTGGGCTTACTGAAAAACAAGAGCCTATCCATATCGTTATCGCAATAGATTTTGATGATCAGATAATATGGGTAATTACAGTATATTATCCGCATAGAGAAGAATGGGAGGATGGGTTTAAGCGGAGGAAAACAAAATGAAATGCCCCTTATGTAAAGGTACAATGGGAAAATCAAAAACAAATTTGCCATATGAAATTGGTGAAGAATATCTGGTTGTAGTGAAGGGTGTTCCTGCTTTAGTCTGTAAACAATGTGGAGAGCCTTTTGTTGAGATCGCAGAACTTAGAGTTGTTGAAAAAATTGTAGATTCAGCTAAAAAAGATGGCATTACCCTGGGGATTGTAAAATATAAAGAAGCGGCATGAATTTAAAATTTTGAAAATTGAAAATGAACCGCAGACAGACGCAGATGGACGCAGACGTTTTAACCGGCCGTCTGGCCGAGCAAAATAATCACCATCCTGGCATTTATCTCTTATCCCTTGTCCGCGTCGGTCCGCGTTCGTCTGCGGTTAATCAAAATTTCCTGCGTATAAAAGACTGAAGAAAATGAAACCTCTGACGACATCGGAAAAAGAAAAGATTTTATCGCGATTATTCTGGGATGTTGAAAAACGCCATATTAATATGGACGAATTACTTGATGAAAAATTACGAACCATCGAAGATATTGAATCTCGACAATTTTTCAGTCGGCTGTTAATGTCGTGTGATTGGTATACGCTCTTGAAACTGATCCCAGCGGAAAAGCTCAAACTGATTTTAAATAACGCGATCATAAACAGTCTTTTTCCAAAAAGTTTAAAAGATAAATACACTTATGTCCGAAACGTTTTATCCCGACACCCTATATCCGCTTCAAGATAAAATCCTCAGAGAGATTGACCGGCTCAACCTGGATTTCTATTTAACGGGTGGAACTGCGCTGAGCAGGTGTTATTTACACCATCGCTATTCGGATGATCTTGATTTTTTCGTCAACGATCACCAAAAATTTAAACAACAATGCCGTGCAGCCGTTGATGCCCTGAAGCGGCGATGGACTTGTGAGGTCACGACAACTTCCGATACATTCGTTCGTATCTTTATCCATGCGGAAACGATTTATCTGAAAATCGATTTCGTCAACGATGTCCCCTTTCATTTCGGATCTATCCGGCAGTCACCCATTTTTCACCGGGTTGATAACTGGAGAAATATCCTGTCGAACAAAATCTGTGCAATCAGCCGGGCGGAGGTCAAGGATATTGCTGATATTGTCTTTATTGCGAAAAAATATCCATTTGAATGGGAAGCGATCCTTATCGAAGCGAAAGAAAAAGACTTGTGGGTTGATCCGATTGAAATTTGTCGCATGATCAACCAATTTTCCGATCCCCAGCTAAGAACAATTAAGTGGCTCATTGATGTAAATATTGATAAAGTGAGAGAACAGATCAGCGTGATCCATGATGATATCTTTTCAGGTGCTCCAAATTCGTTGGTTCATAGCGACAAATAGATTTTGGCTTCCAATGAAAAACTTTAAATGAACCGCAGACAGACGCAGATGGACGCAGACGTATTATCCGGCCGACCCCGGTTAAATTCGTTTCACTCCTCTTCTTCGTAAAATTTAACGGGGCAGGCTTGGCCGAATAAAATATTTATCGCAAAGTATTTGCCGATCACTATCCCGGCATTTATCCCTTATCCCTTGTCCGCGTCGGTCTGCGTGCGTCTGCGGTTAATAAAAAATTCAAAACTCACAAATCAAAATTATCCAAGCCAGCTCTCAGGCGGAGCAATGCCAAGGGCAACGGTTCAACTGGAACCCCGTAAATATTCCCGAATTGCGGTAATTTACTCAAGATTCGACTGTTCCGATACGTGGCAACCTGTTTGAGATCTTTCGCCCTGATTTGCCCGGACCATTTTATCTCCAAGGGCCAGAACCGCCTTTGATCAACATAGGCAATATCGACTTCACCTTTAGCTTTAATATAAAATGTTGGAAAATACCGCTGGTAATGGGTTGCAACGCAGGCCTCAACTATTCGGGCGGATCTGTCCGGATCGGATAATAAGGGTGTAATTTGCCGACGATAGGGATCGGTTTCCGAGCTTAGCCAGGCAGTTACCGCGTGGAAAATAAATGGATCACTGAACATCAGCTTACGGGCCTTTTTGGGTGCGGCAGTTAACTTGTCCTCAATAAGCGCGGATTGAACAAAAACAGCGTCCATGGTCGCGAGCAAAGCAACGTAATCGGAAACGGTTTGTGGATGGTCGATGGAAAGATCCCTTGACAATGCATTCCAGGTAACCTGACTGCCATACCTTTTGATAATCGCCGCAAGGATTTCACGCAGGTAATGTTCCTGCTTTCCTCTTTTCAGAACATCGCCACGTATCCAGTCACTATATGTGACAAGCGTAGAAGGCAGAATTTTTTCGTATCTGGCGAAATCATTTATAGCCGTTAAAAAACCGCCATGAATCAGATATGCGCCAAATGCTTCAAACAATTTGTTGATCGAATCAGCGGAGGGAACAATTTCAGTATTTAGTAACTGGTTCAATTTTTCTTGAGAAAATTGTTTTTTTAACTGAACTGTTTCAAGAAAACTCAGCGGGTAGAGATGAAAATCAACAGTGTTGGCATTACCCCGCCGACCTGGAAGTCGCATTCGTGCTTCTTTAATGATTGCAAGATCGGATCCGGTCAGAATCATGATGACATTTTCAAGTATCCCGGCATCTGCCAGGTACTTGATGCCTTTATCCCAATGACGAATATACGTAACCTCATCAAGAAAAATATACTGCAAAAACAGCTCAAAAGGCTTTATTTTCAGCACTCGTGTACACCAACGTGCCTTAACAGAAGGCAGCATGTTGTCAAATATAGTTAGCCAGTGCTTAAAATCACGGTTACTGCTCAAACGGTCAATAGGTTTAAGTCACTGTAACCTCTGTGGCTGTAGTTCAGTGCCTGTGCCACTCCACACATGCAGCTTAGAGCTTTCAGAGCTGTATGTCACAGCTGCCTCGCTCAGTCAACGACCACTCCTGTGTGGCCAAGCCGGGCCGGCGAGATAAGGGAAACGGTTACCTAATGACCACTTTTATTGCTCCATTCTTA
>QNYZ01000044.1 GCA_003973265.1 Deltaproteobacteria bacterium
CCCCGTATTTCTCTTTCAGGGCCACCAGCCCTTTCTTCTGCGCTTCAAGCACCCGGTAAAAAGCCCGGGGCGTATCCGGATCTTTTCCGTAGGCTTCGGTCTGGAGGTCAATGCGGGCAACAATGTTATCGATATAGAGGGAAAACTGCTTCTCATACAGGGTTTCCGGATACACCTTGTCGATGATTTGACTAAAAAGCTGCTTGAGATCTTCGTACCCCGGCAGGTACCCGATCGGCGTATCGATCACGTCTACTTCCCCGTGCGCCAGCCGCTCCAGCCAGGACAGCCAGACTTTGACGTCCCGCTTTTCTCCCAGCAGTTTTTTGCCACTTCCCCCCCGGGCTCCATGGGTCAAAAAGTAATTCAGGCCCGCCATGACCGGTCGCTTTTCCCGGGAGATATCCGGATGGTTGAAGAATTCAAACTGGGCCTCCATATAATCGGCCAGTGAACCCGGAATAAAAGGGGCATTGGCCCAGGGGGATCGGCGGACACCGGTGGCACCCACCTCCGTTGCCGTGGCGGCCGAGACGATGCAGGCGCCGATGGCGACCCCTTCATCGGGTGTTTTGGCCACCCATACCGGCGGCATGGTATCACTGTCACGACCACTGTAGGTGATAATGCGAGTCTCCACACCCCTGCTGCTTTCGGCCAGATCGGAATAAATCGGCAGGGCCGTTGAGGAGATCGTACAGCGGGAATTGGGATGTGAAATCAGCACCGGCTCTCCATTTTCGTCGGTCATGCCTTTGTGCCATTCGCCCTGGTAGTTCACGCCCTTGTCCGGGTGCGACTCGCCATTGCCGGTCCAGTAGGGCACACCGTTTTCATCGATGAGTACGTTGGACCAGATCACTTCGTTTCCGGGCTTTCGCAGGCAATCCATCAACAGCGGGTCGCCTTCCCGATTGACATCGGCCACAATCCCGAAAATGCCGCATTCGGGATTGATCGACCGGATCGTTCCATCCGGTGCCCGCCACATCTGGGCCAGATCGTCTCCCACAAAATGATCGCCGGCCATGGCGGTCGTGGTCTTGCCGCATCCACTGGGCGCCGCGCCGGTGACCCAGGTGACCCGGCCGCCGGGGCCCTCGATTCCCGTGACAAACATATGTTCGGACAGCTCGTTTCCCCGGTTTTCGTACACCGCCTTATCAACGGAGAACCGATGGTTGCCTTTTTTAAGCAGCAATGTGTTACCGGCGTAGGTACAATTATAACTATACGTGGTCCGGTGGCTCCGGTCCATTAATACCCGGGCATTGGGCAGATCTTCCGGCCGATTGCGGCCCTGGCTGTGGATATTGGTATAAAAATGACCGACCTGTTTCACTTCGTTATCAAAATCCGCATAGCAATTGCGATAAAGGATTTCGGCGCTGTGACTGACATAGGCCGAGCTGGTAATCTCCAGGGCCGGATTCGAGACCGGTGCGCCCACCGGGCCCCGGATATAGAATCCCACCATCATGATCATCCCTTCCATGATACCACCCATCTGCCCGGCCACTGTATCCATTGCCTCGGATCGTTCCAGTTTGTTGGCCAGTGAACTGATCTTTTCGTCCTCATTGGTAATGTAAAAGGTCCGATCGATGATCCGGCCCTGCTCTTCCTTTAAATCAAAATGGATCGTGTGCCCTGCCATGGCCAGGGGTTTTTCCTCTCCCTTTTCCAACGCCAGGTCACGGATAAACTGCCGGTCTTCCTCCGAACCGGTATTGATAAAGATACGGTCCGGTCGACACATAACGGCGGCATTGGCAATCTTTAACAATGCCGCATCGGTTTGTATTTTCTCAATACGGGGAAGATCATCTGCATCCATTTTGGTTTTAAAAAACGACAGGGCGTCTTCACGGGTTTGAATGCCCCCGGCCTTCGTTACGATATCCACGCCTTTTCCGATCTCCAGCATATGTTTTCTCCTTTTTTAATGGGCCGATATTCGAACCATCATTGGTATTTTAAACAAACCGCCCCTAGGCTATCGTACATCAAGAATGATATTTTTTAAATCTCGTTTGGGCACATGATGGACATGTTTTTCATCACGCCAGTAGCGGGTATCGCCATCTGGCAAAACAGCCTCAATGACCACTGTTTCCCGGGGTTCACCCAGGGCAATAACCAGCAGCACGTCATACCGATCGTCCAGGTCAAAAATTTTCCGGATCCGATTTCGGTTGATCGTGCCGATCATACAGCCGGCCAGCCCCTTCTCCCGGGCACCGAGCAGAATACTCTGAGCCGCAATGCCGTGATCCACTCCGAAATCCTTTGATATCTGCGTATCCCCGAGGATAATGATATAGCCGGACGGACGCTCGCCTTCTTTCGGACCGCTCCAGTCTTTCAGGTGGGCAGCCCATCCCAGACAGGGAAAAATCGCTTCATTGGTAGCCGGGTCACCGGAAAGAATATAGGTAAGCGGCTGCTTATTATGGCCCGAAGCCGACAACCGGGCCAGGTTGACCAGATCCTTCAACAGATCCGTTTCCAGCGGATGGCGCTGATAAAATCGACGGCAGCTGCGATTCTTTCGAATCAGATCTTCAATCATTATCTTTCTCCCTGCAGGCAAATTTTTCTTCCCTGGGCATATGCATCTCAATCCAGGCCAGCACCTTGTCAAATTCACCGCAGAATTCGGAAAGGGCTTTTCCCCGGTGGCTGACCCGGCTTTTTTCTTCCTGGCTCAACTGGGCAAATGTCTTTTTAAGGGGTGGAAAATAAAAAATCGGATCATAGCCAAATCCGCTTTCCCCGGCAGGAGCCCGGGCGATCCGGCCGTCGCAGCGGGCTTCGTAGGTAAGGGCCTGGCCGGTGGGGACCGCGATGGAAATGACACATTCAAAGGCCGCATCACGATCCGGCCGGTTTTCCATCTCCTTCAGCAGCCGGGCGGCACGTTCCCTGTCAGACAACCCCCTGCCCCCATAGCGGGCGGACCAGATCCCGGGTTTTCCGTCCAGCGCCTTTACACACAGGCCGGAGTCGTCGGCCAGGGTCGGTAAACCGATCACCCGGGCCACCTGGCTGGCTTTTTTATACGCGTTTGCTTCAAAGGTGTCCCCGTCTTCCACCACGGGGGGAATCGGGCCGAAATGATCCAGGCATTTAATCGACACCGGATAATCTTTCAGTAAATCCTGTATTTCCGCTATCTTCCCTTTGTTTCGAGTCGCCAACACAATAGTGGTCTGATCTTTCATGCCTAGCCCCTGAATCGATGGCAAAAATATTTATTATGAACGAAATGACTGGTAACAAAACAGACTTTGAGATTCTGTCGATAATCTATAAAGATATAATTCATGCCCGTCGCCTTGTAAAGCGCTTTACCGTATCCCTGTTTTGTTATATTGAAAATCAGGAACCATTAAAGGAGATCGACGCCATGAGGACCGTTGCGACCTGCTTAACCGATGCGCTGGACGTGATTTCCAGCTTCATCACCGAAACAACCGGACAGGCGGCGACGCCGGAAGAAATCGCCCATGCACTGACACGCTACTTCGTTCTCGAGGAAATCAGGGGACACATCGAGATGGCCCGGCAGGAAAAATGAAGACTGTCTGTAAAACGACAATGGGCCGGCCGAAACATTCGGCCCGCCCATCGAAGGAGGAAAAAGATGAAGAAATATTGAGGTCTGCTTTTGGATAATGCAATTACCTTGCCATTATTTAACAATTTTACAAAAAACAGATCTATATATAAAATATCGCTATATTAACAGATAATTATAAACATTTTTATTCCCGCGTAGAGCGCTGTGCAGCCATAACGTATCGATCGATCGATCATCGGAATGTTCCAGATTATTAACCTTTTTTGGATAAAATACGATAATATACTATATATGCAAATAGTTATGACTCAATCCGGTCTGTTCAAAATTTTGAACTCTTTTCTAAACAAGCCGAGTAATATTTATAATTACCTATATTAACAGGATATATATTCGTTCAAAATTATAAACTATTGCCGGCTGGCGGAGGAAACACATGAATCAACGAAAAAAAATTACCCACCTCTTTCCCTCGCATCGGCCGGGATCATGAATCATTTGTCGGGCCATCGTAATGACCGGATCTACCCGCCCCATCCGCTGGCAGGGGTAGGCGCTGTTGTGTTTCACGACAGCCGGGTATTGCTGGTCCATCGAAAAAATCCACCGGCCAGGGGGATGTGGGCCATTCCCGGTGGAAAGATCCGGCTGGGCGAATCACTTCAACAGGCCGCAGAGCGGGAAATTTTGGAAGAGACCGGCATCACCATAATGGCTGGCGAGCCGATATTCACCTTCGATATGATCGATCGGGATGCGACCGGCCGGGTCCGTTATCACTATGTGATTATTGATCTTGCCGCCACTTATATTCGCGGACAGATCAATGCCGGGGACGACGCTGTCTCGGCCGCCTGGGTCTCTGCCGGAAAGATGGCATCCCTTTCGATGAGTCCCATAACCGTCCGGTTACTCCGCGACCAGTTTGCATTCGGATAAACAACCTATGCGTATTCTCCTCATCGAAGATGATGTCAAAATCGCCGCATTTATTGAAAAAGGTCTGAAAGCGGCAGGATTCGCCGTGGATCACGCCACTGACGGAGAGACGGGCCTGCATCTGGCCTTAAGCGAACCCTACGATGCGGCCATCGTCGACCTGATGCTCCCCGCTCGTAACGGATTGTCTCTGATTGCACGCATGCGCCGGGAAAAAATCAACACACCGGTTATCATTTTAAGCGCCAAGGATTCCGTTGACGACCGGGTGCGCGGCCTCCAGAGTGGCGGAGACGATTATCTCACCAAACCCTTTTCATTTTCCGAGTTGCTGGCCCGTATCCATGCCCTGATCCGTCGGGCCAGCGGGGCCGAGGAACCGACCCGCCTTGTCGTGGGAGACCTGAGCATGGATCTAATCACCCGGGAAGTCGTCCGGGATACCTGCACCATCGATCTGCAACCCCGGGAATTCGCATTGCTGGAATACCTGATGCGCAACGCCGGCCGGGTGGTTTCCAAAACCATGATCATGGAGCATGTCTGGGATTACCATTTCGATCCGATGACCAATGTCGTGGAAGCCCGTATCAGTCGTCTGCGGAATAAAATCGATAAACCTTTTCGTCATAAAATGATCCACACGGTCCGCGGAGTCGGCTATGTTCTCAAAGCACCCCGGTAAATTTCGCGGCAGTCTGGCCTTTCGACTCACCCTCTGGTATGCGGTGGTCTTCACTCTTTTTTCTGCCGTGGCCTTCTTGATGTTCTACCTGTTTATTACCTCGATGATCCGAACGCGTATCGACCAGGATTTGTCGGTACAAGCCGGCGAATTTGCCACCGTACTCAAAACCAGGGGCATCGGCGCCCTCAAGCGGGTCGCCATCCTCGAAGCGCAGGCATTCGGCGAAAAAAAAATCTTCATCCGCCTGCTGGGGGTAACCGGCGATGTATTTTCCTCTTCCAACATGTCGTACTGGCGGGATATCGATATCCACCTTGACGCCATCCAGCGCCTTTCGCGCAACAAACACCAGGTGTTTGAGACGATCGCCCTGCCCCGCCGCAATGGCAATATCCGCATCCTGTATCGCCGCATCGGCCCGGGGGTCTACCTCCAGCTCGGTCATTCCATGGAACCGTACACCCGGTTTTTCCAGGCGTTTAAAACGGTCTTCATTATTACGATGGGCGGTATTGTCCTGCTGGCCGCATTGATCGGCTGGTTCATGGCCAGACGCGCGCTCGCCGGCGTGACCGCCTTGACCCGCACCGCCCGACAGATCGCCGATGGTGCCCTTGAGCAACGGGTACCGGTAAAAGCGGCAGGCGATGAAATCGATCAGATGGCCGTAACACCGGATTCAATCGTTAATCGCCGGCATCCGGGAAATGAGCGACAATATTGCCCATGATCTGCGCAGTCCCATCACCCGGATTCGGGGGCTGGCGGAAATCACCCTGACGACAAAAACAGGCATGGAGGATTATCGGTTGATGGCGGCCAGTACCATCGAAGAATGCGACCGGCTGCTCGATATGATCACGACCATGCTGTTGATCTCGCGCACCGAATCCGGCGCAGCCCGGCTCGAATTTAACGCGCTTGATGTATCCGGCCTCGTTGCCGATGCCTGCGACCTGTTCAAGCCGGCGGCCGAAGACAAGGGGGTAACGCTGATCTGCGATCTGCCGGAAACCCGGATCCTGTTGTCGGGCGATATCCGGCTGCTTCAACGGATGGTGTCCAACCTGCTGGATAACGCCGTCAAATATACGCCCGCAAAGGGTACGGTCCGGATTACCGTGCAAGGGGTTCCCGCTGATAAAAAAGTATCGATCATTTTTGAAGATACCGGTATCGGTATTGCTTCCGATGAGATGCCGCGAATCTTCGACCGCTTTTACCGCGGAGACCGGAGCCGGTCCCAAATCGGGGCCGGTTTGGGGCTGTCCCTGGCCCGCGCCGTGGCCAGGGCTCACGGCGGCAGTATTTCCGTTGAATCTCAACCCGGTCGGGGAAGCAGATTTATCGTCACCCTGCCGGTTGATCCCGGACGGGATGCCCCCCCGGAGAGACTGCCCCCCTGAACTGCACGCACCTTGACAAATATGACCAATTGGTAATGTTCAGGTAACCTTCTCGTTAACCCGATGCGTTACAATTCATTCAAATCGACTTATAAAAGCCAAAAATACAGGAGGTACGACAATGCAAAGAACAGTGACTAAATTGATGTTTATTTTAACGCTGGTTCTAACCGTCTCGCTGATCGGCGTTGGGTTTATTCCCTACGCCCATGCCAAGACCACCCTGGTACCGGCTAACTTCACGGAACTGGCCAAAGCCGCCAAACCCGGTGTGGTAAATATTCGAACGGTGAAAACCATCAAGGGTGGCGGACGGGTTTTCCGCCATTTCTTCGGCCGCCAGTTTGGGGAAAAGAATCCTTTTGAGGAATTTTTCGGCCCGATGCCCCGTCAGAATCCAGGTCAGAGTCCAGGTCAGACCCCCGGCCAGGATCCCGGACAGGATTTCAAACAACGGAGTCTCGGCTCCGGATTCATCATTGACCGGGAGGGCTTCATCGTCACCAACAATCATGTCATCGAGGGAGCCGATGAAATTACGGTGAAGATTGCCAACGGAAAAGAGTACAACGCCGAAATCGTCGGCCGGGATCCATCGACGGACCTGGCCCTGATCAAAATCAAGCCCAGGGAGCGCCTGACCCCGCTGGTGCTGGGAGATTCAGATGCGCTGGAAGTCGGTAACTGGGTGGTGGCCATCGGCAGCCCTTTCGGGTTGGAACAGACCGTTACCGCCGGGATCGTCAGCGCCAAGGGGCGAACCATCGGTTCCGGTCCCTACGACGATTTTATCCAGACCGATGCGTCGATCAACTTCGGCAACAGCGGCGGCCCGCTTATCAACATGCAGGGCGAAGTCATCGGCATCAATACGGCCATCACGGCCACCGGACACGGTATCGGCTTTGCCATTCCCAGCAGCCTGGCCAAAGATGTCCTCACCCAGCTCAGGGATAAAGGCGAGGTAACCAGGGGATGGCTCGGCGTGGGGATCCAGGACCTCGATGCCAAACTCGCCGATTACTACAATGTCGATGACGGTAAAGGCGCATTGATTACCCAGGTATTTAAAGGCGACCCGGCCGACAAAGCGGGTATCAAGGTCAAGGATGTCATCGTGGCCGTGGATGGTCATCAGGTGAGCTCCAGCCGGGATTTGACGCGATTGATCGCCAATACGCCTGTTGGGAAAAAGACCGATATCACCGTGATCCGTGACGGCCGGAAAAAAACTTTTACCGTCACGCTGAGCAAGCGGGAGACAGACAAACTGACGGCCAAAAAGGAAAAAGGCATCGACCAGGGATTTGGATTCCGGGTTAACGACCTTACACCGGAAATCGCCCGCCGCTTCGGTTTCGGCGAAGATGAAAGCGGTGTGGTGGTGGTGCAGGTCGATTCCGGAGGAACGGCGGACAAGGCGGGCCTTCAAGCCGGTGATCTCATCAAGGAAGTAAACCGGAAGCCGGTTGAGAGCGCCAGCGGTTTTGCAGACCTGATTTCTGCCGCCAAAAAAACCGATACGGTACAATTGCTGGTTAAGAGCCGTCGGGGCGGATTCCGGGTAATCAAACTGGAAAAATAACCGGGCCTGTCCCTACTTGAATATCGCAACACAACGCACCGGTAAATCAGACAGCCTTTGCCGGTGTGTTGCGTTGCGATCAGATATTACGACCAGTCCGGGCTGAGCCGTCCATCGGCGTTTTTACGATACGGCATCCAGGCCAAACCGAAAATTTCCAGGGTAATATTGGTGCTTTTCGGTTTGATGGAAATGCTGTCCAGGGGTTCGTTTTCCGGATCCATGGCAAATTCGATCTTATCAATATCGGCCTGCAGACGATCTTCGAGGTCGAGCATCTGCTGATGAATCGCCTCGGCCCGCTGCCTTGCCCGCACCACATCCATCTTCTCTTTCTGCATCCGGGAAGCCGACCGCATGGCCGTACCCACGCGCGAAGCCGATCCGACACTGACCGCCTTACGCCCCAGAAAAGCACCCAGAATCGCCGTTCCAAAAGAGATTGCCGCCTGAACCTTGCGCGACTTGGCCTGCTCCTGCTCCCGGGCGATGGCCTGTTCGGCCCGCATCATCCGGTCTTTCAGGGTGGTAAACCGCCGATTGTATTTAGCCCGCAATTTCTCAACGGCCAGATCACGTTTTTCACGGACCACCTGGGAGAGCCGGGCACGAAATTCCCCTTCTGTCTCGCCCAGGAAACTGGTCATCTTATAGGTTTTGGAACGATACAACGTCAATGGCCGGTTCTGGCGCACCCACCGCAACAGGTCTTTCTGCCACTTGCGGTAATTAGATGCCTTTTTGGCCGCCCCCGGTAAAAAACCATATTCGGCACCGGGTAGCGGGTCCATCCCGATAAAATCCGGATCAAATGATACCGCGTTGTCCCAGTCCAGCACGACCGGGCCGTCGGTCAACGCCGACCCAAGGGCCAGCGTTTCCGTAGTATCTACCCCGTACGTCTTATTATCGTAATGAACATCCATGCGCCCGATGACGGCCGGCTGGTAAACCAGCCCTTTCCCGGCACCCGAGGCCGCCAGGTAATAGACATCCATGTCCGGCGGTCCCGGCGGCGGGGTCGACTGAATCGCGGCAGACACGCCGACAGACAAGGATGCCGATTCGGCAGGTGCCGTTCCGGCAGCCGGGGCAGAAACCGTATCCCGGGCCAGTCTCTTGATCTGATCCCGCGTCATGGGCCCGCGCAAATACGACAACGTCCAGCGGGTCTGAAAAATCGCCGGCCCGGTTTCGTGAACATTGTGAAGTAAAAATACCCGTTTCCCCAGCCCCGACAGGATTTCTTCCATGCGGCCCCGGTTAAACCCACCGCCGGCGGCAGCCCCTTCCAGCCCGGACAAAACCCGCTCCTTGTCCCTCTCGGTTTGTAGACGTCCGATGAACCAGGTTCCTGTATTGGATAGCCCTTTATAGTCAAGATCCACCGGGTTCTGCGTGGAGAGGACCACTCCCAGGCCGAAGGCCCGGGCCTGCTTGAGCAGGGTTAACAACGGCGCCTTGGACGGCGGATTACTGACCGGCGGGAAATATCCGAAAATTTCGTCCATGTAGAGAATCGCCCGCAGGCTCGACGTCCCGGACTGGGTCCGCATCCAGCCGAGCATCTCGTTGAGCAGCATGGAAACAAAGAACATCCGCTCGGCATCCGCCAAATGGCTGATGCTGAAAATCGACGCCCGGGGTTTTCCCTGGGGCGTATACAAAAACCGGCCGATATCAAGGGGCGCCCCCTCCAGCCAGGACTCAAATCCCGGTGCCGCCAGCAGGTTGTTCAAGCGCATGGCCAGGCCGAACCGATCTTTGGCCGGGAAAAAGGAGTCGAGATCCATGACCCCGATCCGTTCAAACGGCGGGACCTGGATGGTCTGGATCAAGCCGGCCAGGTCAAGGCCCTGCCCCTGACTCCAGGCCTGTTCGAAAATATTGGCCAGGAGGATGTGTTCCCGGCTGGTAATGGGATCGGCCTCGATACCGAGCAGGGCCAGCAGACTCGTGGCTGTCGTCTGAATCCGGTCCCTCAATAGATCGGTATCGGATAAAATACCGGCCGGCGGCGGTGAAAATGTCCGCAGCACACTCACCGGCGTTCCGGCGCTGGACCCCGGTGTATAGACCGTAAAATCTGCCGATGCCTTAAGGCGGGCGATCCGTTCGCCATCCTGCCCCCAGTCGGCCAGACCTTTTTTCCAGGTGGCCGCCTGGTCCGCGGCAAACTTATCTTCCGTCATCCCCCGGTTGAGGGCATCCTGGGGGTTGATCCATGGCCGGAAATCGGCAGGTTCCAAATCCGGAAAAGTAAGCAGCAGATTGGACAGATCTCCCTTGGGATCAATGGCAATCACCGGGATATTATCGATCAGGGCCTCTTCCAGTAATCCGATACCCAGGCCGGTTTTCCCACTGCCGGTCATGCCGATGATGACGGCATGGGTATTCAAATCCTTTGAATCGTAAAGGACCAGATCGTTTTTCAATGTCCGGGAAGCCAGATCGTATTCTTTCCCCAGATAAAATGCGCCGAGTTTTTCGTAATCCTGTTTCATTATTTCTCTCCCAATTACGTGGCGACAGCCAAAATGACATGAATATGATGCGGGGTGGAGCTGATCAACATGGTTTTTTACTCTGAAATCGGGATCCGCCTTGGAATACATCGATATTTCACGGTATTCATTTAAGATGGCATATGTCATGTCCGAGCGGAATTGTCAATATTAACCGTAATCTATCTATTTTCCGGTCGATCAGAACAATTGTCTGAACTGGACGGTGCCGTATTTTCATTGACATTTTTACGCTGTCCCGTATCCTTATGCCAAGTGGCATAAATCCTGCATTACTCATCGGCGTTACTCTGTACACTTTATGGAAGCCACGCTTTCCTTAATCCGGAAATACGCAACGCGGAGGTCAATTCATGGGTCGAACTATCAATCTGTTCATAACGGTTATCATCGCTTTGATGGTCATTTCAGGGTGTGCATCCGATGAGGACAAAAAAAAAGCCCATTTTGAAAAGGGAAACAGCTATTTTGAAAAGGGCGAATACAAAAGCGCCGTCATTGAATATAAAAACGCGGTCCAGATCGACCCCCAATACCTTGACGTTTATTTAAAGCTGGGAGAAGCCTACCTTAAACTGGCCAACCCCCAGGAAGCGTTCCGGACCTACAGCCGGATTGAACAGCTCGATCCTGAAAATATCGATGCCACCGCCAAGCTGGCGACCTTCTATATGCTGGCCAGACAGACAGACGAAGCCAAAAAACGGATTGAAAAAATCCTGGCCAAAGATCCGAATCACGTCGACGCCCTCTATCTGAAAGCCGGTATCCAGCTGAAAGAGAAGGACCTGGACGGGGCGGCCGCCACCTTTGAAAAACTGATTCATATTGATGGGAAAAAGACACGGGCATACCTGGGATTGTCCCAGGTATTTGCCAGCCTGGGCAAACAATCCGAAGCGGAAGCGGCTCTCAGGGAAGCCGTCCAGATCGATCCTGCCGCCATTGAACCGCATCTCGCCCTGGTCCGTTATTATATTGCCGGAAAAGCGTTTGATCGGGCCGAAGCCGAACTGAAACAAACGGTCGCGCTTCATCCGGACAATGCGGACCTGTCCCTCGTTTTAGGTAATTATTATGCGCGGATGAAAAATACAAAGGCCGCCGAAAACGCCTTTCGCGATGCCATTTCCAAGGCACCCGGCAGCATCAAGCCATACATGGTAATGGCCGGCTTTTACGACGCAACAAATCGAAAGAAAGAAGCCCTGTCCATGTATCAAAAAGCGCTGGATCTTCAGCCCGACGATATCCGGATCAAAAATACCATTGCCCGGTACTATTTGAAACACAAAGAGATGGAAGATGCGGAAAAAACAGTTGAATCCATTTTGGCAAAGCGGCCCAATTTTTCCCCGGCGCGACTGCTGAAAAGTGAAATACTGGTGGCCAGACGGAAATATCAGGAGGCCATCGCCCTGCTCGACCCGCTGATCAGAGAAGACCCCAAGTCCAGCCAGGCCCGCTTTCTCAAGGGAATTTCACATATCCGGACGGGAGAACTCCAGACAGGTAAAGCAGCGCTGCAAAAAGCCGTTGAACTTAACCCCAGGCACATCAAGGCCCGGTTAATCCTGGCCGAGCTGGCCCTCAAGGATCGTGATTTCGATCAAGCCCGCAAACAAAGCCAGGCCGTTCTTAAACTCGTTCCCAACAATATTCAGGCGTTAATGGTGACGGGCAATGCCGACATGCTCGAAGGAAAAACCGCAGAGGCCAAAAAAGCCTTTCAGGCCGTCATCAAGCTGGCCCCTGACAACCCTGCCGGCTATTATCGTATGGGCCTTTTGTCCCGCCGGCAAAAAGACAACAAAGAGGCGCTGGCCTATTTTAACAAGGCGCTGTCGATCAACCCGAAGCTGATGGACGTGTTTACCCAGGTGGTTTTGTTGCATCTGGCCGATAAACGGGCCGATACCGCCCTTGCCGCATGCGATGCCCAACTTAAGACCGTCAAAGATACACCGGCCCTGGTCGCCGCCGTGCAGTATTTAAAGGGCAACGTGTATATGACCCAAAAAAAATTCAAGGGCGCCGAATCGGCGTATCAAGCCGCCCTTAAAGCAAATCCGGATTTCCTGCAGCCCTACTATGCGCTGGCCAGGATATATCTGGTGAACAACCAGCAGGAAAAAGCCATTTCCCAATACGAGGCGGCGCTGGAAAAAAACCCGAACCAGCCCCAGCCCCATATGATGCTGGGAACGATTTACGATATGCAGAAACGATTCGACCTGTCGGAAAAAGAATACCGCAAAGCCCTTGAGATTAATCCCGGCTTTATACCGGCGGCCAACAACCTGGCCTATCGGCTTGCTGATAAAAATACAGATCTGGAGCAGGCCCTTGACCTGGCGCGCCAGGTCAAGGAAAAGTACCCTGACGACCCCCGTGTCATGGATACCCTGGGGTGGGTTTTGTATAAAAAAGGCATCTACGACAGCGCCATTGCTGAATTTAAAGACAGCCTGAAAAAATTGTCGAAAAGCCCGGATGTCAACTATCACCTGGGTATGGCTTATCATCAGAAGGGGGATGCCGATAGCGCCGTAAAGTTCCTGAAAAAGGCATTGTCGTTAAGCGGCGAGTTCAGCGGGGCAGACGAAGCGCGACGAATTCTCTCTCAATAACGGCTCGGAAACGTACACTATCGATACGGATGATTTATATGATACACTCGCCTGTGTAAAACAGGTACCATAGATTGAGCGAAATAACCGGCACCTGCGATGAACCATTTATCTTTTAAAATATTAATTCTCTGCGTGCTGCTGCCGCCGATTTTGTATATCGGATCCCTGCTTTCCCTGGAACGTTATCTCAACGACCGCTTCTCAACCCGGATTGAGTCTATCTATATAGGTGATACCCGTCCCCTTTTCACCGGCAGTATACGGCTGGAAGATGCCGTTAACCGGAACATCCGTCAGTATCTTGCGGGCAGCCGATGGCGCTTTTGGGGAATAAAAACAAACGTGACGATCGCAACCCGTGAGGGAACCCTGATCTATCCGCCTGTCCAGGCCGACCCCCGGGGCAGTTTCGAACCACCGGATCCGGGTGAAATCGCTTCTGAAAATTATGCCCTCATGAATGAGGGCCTGGTGGTAAAATCCGACCTGTTAATTCAGCACAACACCCTTTTCGCCAATCTACTGCTGGCTTTCTACCTTCTGGTATCGGTGGTGATCCTCTATCTCTACTATCGAAAAAGCGTTCGAAAAGCATATCGAGAAGCCAGGGAAAAGGAAACAGCCATTGCGCAATTACGACATCAGGATGAAACACTTACCCGCAGACTGGATGATTTAAATCTGGAAAAATCAAGACTGGCCACCGATATTCAGTCGTTATCGGAAAAGCTGGAATCGGAGCGCCGGCGGGCCGGCACCAATGAAGATGATTATATTGAAGAAATTGTCTCGCTTGAAAAAAGGCTGGAAGATCACCGGACCCGCCAGGAGGCCCGGAAAGCCGAAATTGAAACACTGAAAGCTGAACTCCGACGCCATGAAAAAACACGGCAAAAAAAGGGCCGGCAGCAAATAAAAGCGGCCAATATCATTTCAAAGCGATTTGGCGCGCTGTATAAAAAACTGCGCTTTTATGACCGCGCCATCGATGGTTTTATGCAGCTGACCGACGATATGAAAATCAAATGCGAAGAGACCATCCACCAACTGGATAAAGACCCGGCCAAAGTTCCCATCAAACGGAAGGTGTTTGGCAAAAAAAACCGGGAAACTGTTTTTGAGATCCTCTTTGCCTACAACGGCCGGTTGTACTACCGCCCCCTCAAAGCGCATACCCTCGAAATACTCACCATCGGCACCAAAAACACCCAGGGCAGGGATCTGACCTTTCTGGAATCACTGTAAACAGCGGCTGAATGACCTGAATATGAAAATCCGCCCGGCCCCGAAAGCCGATCATATCGGGATATGCGCGCCTTTCCTTTTCCCTGAATAATTCATTGTGAAAAATAGTTCACATACCCAATAAACTATTACCTTTTTTACATAGTCCTCGCCCGTATCCAAGAGGCCACGCGCCCACTCTCTTGTCTCAGTCGTCACAATTTAATATTATAAGTATTTGTAATTTTTGATATTTTAGATATTCCACGGCTCTTTTCCCACCTTTTTTTTCACAGTGGCCCCTGTTTTGCATCCTACCCCTGTAGCTTCTGACAGGCAGAAGACTTTTATCAATCAGATTAAAAGGAGCAAGCAGAAATGAAAAAAATCAGTTTGAGTTTTTTAGCATTGGCCGTGTTTTTATGGGTGGGACAGGCAATGGCCACCCCGGTGGTGGATGGCAGCTTTAATACGACGGAGTGGGCCGGACATTTTACCAATGATGACGGTGTTGGCAGCGGCGGATTCGTTGACCCGGGATATGGCGGGCAGGCATACGACGTCGAATATACGGGACTCTACACGACCTCGACCACCCTTTATTTTGGCCTGCAGGCCGGATATAACCTGACCGGCACCGGAATGACGTATGCACCCGGAGACTTTGCACTGGATCTGAACAATGACGGGAATTTTGAGTATGCCATCGATTTTCAAATCGTAGACGACGATGTCACATACACCCTGTATGACGTTGAGAGCTGGAAGCCCACGGCTATTGCCAACTGGCAAAATGACTTTTTTGAAGTCGCTGAGGGTACGCAGATCTACCAATGGACCGAGACTGGCGCCTTTGGCTCCGGTTATATGGACGATGCCGATAATGGATACTCGTATGTTTTAGAAGGCAGCCTGGATCTTTCCCAGCTTGGGCCACTTGGTCCGGAAATTGCCATGCAGTGGACCATGGGCTGCGGCAATGACGTTGGAACTGTAACGACATCTACGGCCCCCGTTCCTGAACCGGCGACGATGCTGCTCTTTGGCACGGGTTTATTGGGAATGGCAGTCATTGGGCGAAAACGGAAGAAAACCGTTTAATGTAATCAAAATGACGCGACCGGATATTTTAATACAATAAAGGCTGGGAAAAATGGGCCGTTGGAATCCACTTCCACGCCCATCGTTTCCCGGCCGCCTTTCTCCTAACCCGCATCCATGCCATCAGAACAATCCAACAGGGTCATCAGAAAAATCCAACAGGCATCTCCACTTTCCCGTCAACTATGAAATAATATCCACAAATCCGCCCAAAACTATTACCTTTTTTTCATAGTTTCCCCTGAAAAATGAGTTCCAACGGCATGAAAATTGATTCAAACAATTTTTTAATAAACTGATTACGAATTGATTTAACAACAAATACGATGACCATATTTCAAAAGTATGTTTCATATAAATCTTTGGCACCCCGTTTGCATAATCAACATAGCATTAATTTAAGAACCATGGATTGAGAACCATGGATACAGAGGGGGTAAAATATGAAACAGATCGGTTTAT
>QNYZ01000067.1 GCA_003973265.1 Deltaproteobacteria bacterium
TTTGCCGTCACAGATTTTTTCTCATGATCCGGATTTTTCTCCGTTGTCATTTGGCACTCTACTCTTTCGTTTTCATAAACAAAACGGTAAACCGGCAGCCAGGCAAGGGGACTCATCCCTGCCTGGGATATTTCCCCTCTGACTGCCTTTGCCGGGAAAGGCGTTTTGAGGGTCGTCGGCAAGCTGTTCATTCCAGCGGCGCAGAACGCTGTATTCGACCCCAAGATTACGGGAGGTCTCGGCTATGCCATCGCCTTTTTCAGCAATCAGACGCACGGCCCTCGGTTTAAATTCACGGGCGCAGGTTTTTCGTTTTTTTCTGACATTCGGACACCTCCTTATACTCCCTATCCATCGGGCTTTTCCCGGTGTCCACCAAAACGGGGTAAATTCAGTACGTCGTATCACTCATAAGGCGCATGTTATCAATTGCAGTTGACAAAGTTACCGGCTGAAGGAATCGCTTCGGCAAAAAACGGAAAAAATAATCCCCGAACATCCACCCGGGATGGCCGGTAACGCCGCTCATCCTATCGGGCTCCCTGCGTTACCAGCCATCCCGGCAATGCAATATCGCCGTAAAAATATAGGCAACAGGAACATTTATATTTAAACGACAATGGGAGCTTTTTCTATTAGTACTGGGCAGCGTGGCGATTTTATGCCGGTATGAATACCTGCAAAGCGTCAAAGGGTATGTGCTACCGGTATTTGTCCATTGCCCGTTGAAATCCGGGCCGGGCGTTTTCGATGGTGTGATCCTCGACACAATAGGCGATCCTGATATGGCCGGGGCCGCCGAATCCACTGCCGGGGACCACCAGGACCTTTTCTTCCTGCAGGGCCTGTGCAAAGGCAACATCATCCGGGATCGGGGCCCTGGGAAACAGGTAAAATGCCCCGGCCGGTTTGGTGAATTCGTATCCGCAGCCGGATAAGATATCGCAGAGTTTATCCCGTTTTTGTCTGTACTTGTCTATATCTACACTTTGGCCCTGCATCCTGGCGACGATTCGCTGCATGAGCGCCGGGGCATTGACGAATCCGAGGATTCGGTTGGCCAGAGCGATGCCCATCAGCAGTTGCTGTTTGTATGTTGCGGCCGGGTTTACCGCCACGAAACCGATCCGTTCGCCGGGGATGGAAATATCCTTGGAATACGACGTGCACAAGATGGTTTCCGGGTAGCAGCCGAAGATACTGGGAACCGTAATACCGTCATAGGCGATCTTTCGATACGGTTCATCGGAAATCAGGTAAATGGGACGGCCGGTTTCACGGGATTTGGCTGAAAGCAGTCCGCCCAATGCGTCCAGGGCTTGCCTGGAATAGACCTGACCTGTTGGATTGTTGGGTGAATTGATGATGACGGCCTTGGTCTTTGCGGTGATGGCCGCTTCGATAGCGGACAGATCCAGGGTGAAATCATCGTGCGTCGGAACGGTTTTAAGGACGCCGCCATGGTTGTCCACATAAAACCGGTATTCCACAAAAAACGGGGTGGGTGATATGATTTCATCGCCAGGATCCAAAATGGCCTTGAATACAATGTTGAGCGCACCGGCTGCACCGCAGGTCATGACAATATCATCTCCACTCAGGTCAACATCCTGTTCTTTATTGACAAAACCGGCAATAGACTCACGGACCCGGGGGTAACCGGTATTGGGCATATAGCCATGTCCGCCGGTATCCATGGCGGCCACTTCCTCTTTCAGGATATCGTCAAACCCGGCCGGTGGGGGCAGGTTGGGGTTTCCCAGGCTGAAGTCAAATACGTTCTCTTCGCCGTACTGCTTTTTTAAGCGGGTGCCTTCTTCAAACATTTTGCGGATCCACGAAGATTTTTCGATGAATCCTTCGATCTTTTTTGCGATGGTCATTATGGGCTCCTTAGCATACGAACTTTACTTACTGTATGTTTTATTGGGCCGGGTTATATTCGGCATTCCGGAACCAGTTCTTTTAAATGCGTAAAAACCGACAGCCCTTTCGCGGCAGGCTCGGCTTGGCCGTCAATGACCTGTCGGAAGTGATCAAGCTGCGTTTTGTCCAAAGGATCAATGGGGGTATCGATCAGCTGCAGGCGGTTATCGGCCATGGCGTAGGCCACAATGGGACCCCAGACGGTCCTGTCGGCCGCATTTTTTCTTTTTCTTCCCCATATCCGGTGGTGCGGTTCATGAAAGGATCTGGGCACTTTCTCAAAATCAAGCAATTCCGCAAACAGAGATAACGCCTCGATCACCCCGTCGGTATATCGGCCCTCAAGAGAGGCCTGGCCCTCTTTTTCAATCTGTTCGATATCCGCGGCCGTGTAGGTCAGGTCTAGGTCGGCAGTCACCATGGATTGAACGGTTTTAACGGATTTTTCTTTTTTACTGATCACCACATCCTTGTCATTTAAAATTTTAAAGGCATTTCGGATGCTTAGCATTTCCTTAACGGTGGGACTCTTACGCATACAGACATCGGTAAGTGTCGTATGGTATATGGCCAGGCCATTGTCCAGAACGAGCAACTTTTTCTTTTCGGCATCGTTTTCGAGGATATAGATTTCCAAATCCCGTTCTTTCTGGCTCGGAAATTCACCCAGAGATAGCAGCTGTCGCATGGCTGATTTATCAAACCGGCTTCCGCTGTCAGTTGTTTTCAAAGACCGGATCACCTGGCTGGCCAGCTGGTCAGCCTCGATTTTTTTTAACAGATTTTGCTTAAAGCCCATTCGTTTCACCGTTTAGCGTATGAATTCAACAAATATAGATATGGTTTTTGTTCCCACCAATGATTGTCGTATTATGTTTAACCGTTATATATTTAGAAAGCGCTTCGGCCCGCCTTTTTGCGGTTTTCTTCGGATTGCTGGATCTGGCGCAATTCGGTTTCGATTAATTCATCAATATTGGTTCCATAATAGATGACAATTCGATATTCGGGGTCTCCGAAACGATCCAGCACCCGGGAAACGATCAAAAGGTCTCTATCTTTTTCCCACGAATAGGACACTCCCGGTTCATGGGACCATTTTGTCTCTTTGGGCGATCCGTATTTTTCCCGCATGGCATCGATGATCTCGGCGCCTTCCTTGCCCGCAACGATTTTAAAGCAAAGCGGTTTTTTGCTCTGATTCGAAAAAAGCAACTCAACCTTTTTAAACAGCCGGCTTTTTTGCTGGGGATAGCGATACATTAATTTGATGGTATCGTGTTCCCTTCGGGCGCCGGTAGCATCGTTTAATTGTTGATTGCGGTGATAAATGGGTTTGAAATAGGCCTCGATAAAACCCGGATAGTTCACATCAAGGTCTATGGGCGTTTTTCTGGCCACGGCCACTGGGCCCAGGGAATCTCCCAGTTTACTGCGAACCGATTTTGAATAAAGGGTATTGGCGCCGAGTTCAAGAAAAGTGAAACTGGACGCCTTTGATCCGGAAGGCGCGGGTGTTTCCTGATCATTGCACCCGGTAATGATCATGCTGCTGATCACCAGCAATAGGATAGACAGAAATAGTATTTTTAACCGCATATTATTCAACCGGCCTGGAATATCGATCGTTTTATTATCCATAAAAGCTGCTATTATCGTATATATGTTTTTTTTGGTAACGGGTCAAGGTCGGCAATTGCCGGAGAAAACGGTATGTCCGTTTAAAGTGGCGGCCGAAATCGGCTGTTTCCAGTATCTTTGTATTTGATCATGGATGATCTGTTTTGGTTATTGGATTCCCTGTGCTACAATAAAGAAAGCTGTTTCTGGAAAAAGGGGGTAGAAATTGGTACATTTGTGGTGGCAATGAGCAGCGTGTGCCATTATAAATGATTATAATATAAGGATTAAATATGAGGGTGGATCAATTATCGGTTGAGCAGATCGCCGGGCAGCGATTGATGGTGGGGTTTGACGGAACCACATTGACGGGAGATTTGAAATATTTAATTGATACGGTCAAGGTTGGCGGGGTTATCCTGTTCAGCCGAAATATCGAAGGTCCGGAACAATTAAAAGAACTCTGTCACGGCGTCCGGGATCATGCGTTGTCGGTCGGTCAGCCACCGCTTTTTATTGCGGTGGATCAGGAAGGCGGAGAGGTGGCCCGGCTGCGGGCGCCTTTTACCGAGTTTAATGGCAATCCGAGCATGAAAGACGAAGCGGATGCCGTTAATTTTGCCACCATCACGGCCGGTGAATTAAAATCGGTGGGGATCAATATGAATATGGCGCCGGTCATGGATGTGGCCTGCACCGATGTCGACAGCATCATGGCCGGTCGTTCCTTTGGCAGCGATCCTGAGCAGGCCGCCCGGCTGGGCGGGGCGATGATCGATCAATTTCAAAAAAACGGGATCATGGCGGTGGCCAAACATTTCCCGGGAATCGGCCGCACCACCCTTGATTCTCATATCGACCGGCCGTTTTTAAAGACGGGTGCCGATACAATGATGGCAGCCGACATTATTCCCTTTGCTGCCGCCATCGCACACCAGGTGGCCGGCATCATGTTTTCTCATATTGTTTATGAAGGATTTGATCCCCAATGGCCCGCCAGCCTGTCGCCGGTTATTGCCGTGGATCTGTTGCGGAAAAAGCTCGGCTATAACGGCCTGGTCCTGACCGATGATCTGGACATGGGGGCGGTTAAAAAATACTATCCTCTGGACGTGGTTATTAACCAGGTAATGGCGGCCGATGTGGATCAGGCGCTGATCTGCCATCGCAGTTCGGATATTGAGGATGCGGCAGCAAAGATCGCATCGATTCAGCAGGATACCCGGGGCATGCGCGACCAGGCCCTGAAATCGGTTGAGCGAATTTTGATGCTCAAATCCAGGTTTTTGCAACCGGAGAAAACGGGATAGATTCTACTGATTTACCGGGATAGGGCTAAAACCAGTGGCGGAGATGGCGTGCCGGTAGAAAAGAAGGGAGTGACGAAGTTCCGGGCCGGGATTTGAGAGGCCCCCTTGCCCCCCCCCTCAACCCCGGCCCTTCTTGGGCCGCATCCCGGGATGCTTTATCCTTTTAGCGCCCGGATCCCGACAATGTTGAAGATCTTGCCGGCGGTCCCTTCGGTGATCATGCCGGTGACCTCTACTTTTTTTCCGACCAGCGCGGCAATGTCCGCACCCGCCGTTGTATATTCATTTGTGTCCGTTCTCAGGACAAGACCATCATCCGTTTGTTCAATCGTCCCCGTGACAACCTTCATATCCTTACCTGTACAGCCGATAAATGTAACGAGCGAAAAGCCCAGAACAGATATTAACAGGCCGATTAACGTTCTTTTGATTCTATATTTCACCCCTTTTTCTCCTTTTCATTCAGCTTGGTATGACATACCTGGATACAGATCAATCGCCTGCAATCGATATCGATTATCGTCATTTACAGCAAATAATATGCCAGACAGTTAACTGCCTGAATATAGAAGGGTAATGAAAAATAAGTTGTTTGTTCCCTCCGGTTTGTTACGATTTTTTCCCGGAAGGTTACGATATTTGCTCACATTCAAAAGGAATGGATATCAGTTGTTGAATACCGGGCCGTATGTTACGGTTAGTTCCCCATTGAACGTCAGCAAGGCAGGCAACCGGCACGAAGCAGGTATGAGGATGAAATCGGGTATCGGCATTATCAAGAAACTTTTTTTGTGGTACGCGTTATTGATATTTATTTTTTACGGCACGCTTGTTATTCTCTATATCGACGTGAACCAGATGATGCGGTTGTCTGACAATATTATTAACCGGTATCAGAAAGTATCTTCATTTTCCAAGAAGATGATTGAAAACCTGTTGAGTATGGAGGAAAATGAAAAAAAATATATTCTTTTAAAGAAGAAAGACTACCTGGATTTTTTTGTCGATGCCAGAGAAGCATTTGAATATAATCTCAATCAAGTCATGCAGCTTGAATCCCCTGAATATCAATTGCCGGATACCTGGCGGGATCTGTTTGACAGCTACCAGGACTTTTCTGCCGGCAAAGGTGATCGCTCGACATACGAGTCATCCGACACTTTGTGGATTGCCGAGCAGGAAATTGATGCGTGGATTAAGAAATTGAGAAGGGCCCGGCTGGAGAACGAACAGAATATCATTCTCGCCAATATCGAGCTCAACCAATGGGGACAGAGTGCCGTCAAGTATGGCGTGGCCGGGCTCGGCATTTCAATCTTTATCGGCCTGATCTGGATTTTAGTGATTGCCAGGACAATGGTCCGGCCGCTTCGTGCCCTTGGCAAGGGGATTCGGTCAATTACTAAAGAGCGATTCAGTCAGCCGATTGATATCCGTTCAAACGATGAATTTGGCGAACTGGCCGCCGCGTTTAATGAAATGGCCAAGCGGTTGAAGGAAGAAGAACTCATGCGGGCTGAGTTTATTACCACGTTGAGTCATGAAATCCGGACGCCCTTGACTTCCATTCGGGAATCGGTCAACTTGATTGTTGAAAAGGTCATGGGGCCGACCAACCGGCAGCAGACAAAATTTCTTAAAATTGCCAGTTCAGAGATTGGTCGGATTTGTGAGTTGTTAAACCATTTGATGCATGTGTCCCGGCTGGAGGAGAGCGTATTCAAGGTAGAACCTGTCCCAGCGGATCCGCTGGTATTTGTGATAAAAAGTATTGATCATCTAAATCCGAATGCCAAGGGAAAAGGGATTCATATTGATTTAAAAATACCTCCGTCGATTCCCGAGATAATCGGTGACACCAGGCACCTTCAGCAGGTCATGTTGAATCTGCTGGGAAACGCCATTAAGTTTTCCAGAACAGGCAGTAAAATAGAAGTGATAGTTACGCATGATGATAAAAGAGATGTTGTTCAATACGCGGTTTCGGATAATGGTGATGGCATCCGGCCGTCGGAGCAGACATTGATATTCGACAAATACTACCGGGGCAGAGAAGTACGGGAGCATATGGATGGTGTCGGCCTGGGGCTGAATATATCCAGACAGATCGTAGAGGCCCACCAGGGGAAAATATGGGTAGAGAGTGAAGTGGGCCGGGGGAGCACTTTTTTCTTTACGCTGCCGACGGCGGCAGGTTTCAATGGAAAAAATAATCATCGCCAACCCCATGGGAAGTTAAATAGTGAAAGGCCAGAGGGCGGTAAAACAGCCAATGAATGACAATAAAAACAGATGCTTTTGCTTATTCTTTCTGGCGATCATCCTGTTGTTGGCTGCCGGGTGCAGCGCTGTCATGGATGGCCGGGGTATTAAAAATATCAAAGAGCAAGAGAGACTGGAAGCGGGCTATCTTGCTTTTCGATCCAGCGATT
Source organism: Deltaproteobacteria bacterium (assembly GCA_003973265.1). Classification (GTDB taxonomy): domain Bacteria; phylum Desulfobacterota; class Desulfobacteria; order Desulfobacterales; family QNYZ01; genus QNYZ01. Next base: position 7,289 of record QNYZ01000067.1, read on the forward strand.
TTAAGCAGGCCGGAATGATTTTTGATTCACTTCAATTTTCGGAAAGTCGATCGATAGCCCAAAAGGCAAAATATGCACTTGTCTGTATAAAGTGGATACTGGCCGATACGCCCAAAGCGGAAAAAGAAGCATTTGACCGGTGGAAAAAAGAACGCAAAACTGATTGCCGGCATACAGACTGCAGAGAACGGCAATTGGTTGAATCCCTGCTTGAAACGCTGATGAGCCGGCTTTACGAAGCCGATCCCTCCGGGGCGGGTCTCAACACAACGATCGCCCGGCAATACCGGAAGCAGTTACATCTGCGGGATACAGCCATCAATCAGTTAACAAAGAAAATGAAAGCGCTGAAGGCGGAAAACGTTTTATTGAAAAATAAGATCAAGTCGATTGAGGAGATCGATCAGAAAATTCAGGAAAAAAAAGCAGATCCGCCACCCAGGAAACGAATGTGAATTCACCGCAAAATATTTTGATTGTCGATGATGACCCCAACGTTCTGGAAGTATTAAACGCGCGATTGACGTCGGCCGGGTTTAACGTCATCCGGGCAGATGGCGGGAAAAAAGCACTGGCGTGCATGCAGCGCCGATCTGTCGATTTTATCATTTCGGACATGAAAATGCCCCATATGGGGGGGATGGACTTTTTTACCGAGGCGCGCCAGATCAACCCCGGCATACCGGTCCTTTTTTTAACGGCATACGGCACCATTCCCGAAGCGGTTCGCGCGGTCAAGGCCGGTGCCGTCGACTACCTGGTGAAACCGTTTGACGGCCGGGAGCTGGTGAAGAAACTGAAAGAAATTATGTCGAAGACAGCCCCTGTTTCCGTTGATGAGGGCAGGTCTGTTACGGATGACTCATTTTCAATGGCCACCAAAAGCCCGGTAATGCGGGACCTTTACGATCTGGTGGAAAAAGTGGCGGCCAGCAGCGTAAATATCCTGATCCTTGGCGAAAGCGGTGTGGGAAAAGAATACATCGCCCGGGGTATTCACCGGATCAGTCCGCGACGAGATTTTCCATTTGTTGTTGTCGATTGTGGGTCGACGCCTGCCGGCCTGCTGGAAAGTGAACTGTTCGGGCACGTGAAAGGCTCTTTTACCCATGCCATCCGTGATAAAAAAGGGCTCATCAAGGAGGCGGATACAGGGACCCTTTTTTTAGATGAAATCGGGAATATATCATCTGAAATGCAGACACGTCTGCTTCGCTTCCTGGAAGATTACAAGATCCGGCGCATCGGGGAAATATCAAAAACAACCGTAGATTGCCGCATCATTTCCGCTACCAATACGAATCTGCTTAAAGACATTGAGGAAGGCCGGTTTCGGGAAGACCTGTACTATCGCTTACGCGTGGTGACCTTAAATGTACCGCCCCTTCGGGAGCGGCCCGAAGACATTCCCGTTCTGGCCCGTTTTTTTGTCACGCGGTTCGTGGAAAAAAACCGCATGCGGTCGGTAAAGATCCCCCCTGAAACGATTGCGTGGCTGTGTGAATACCCGTGGCCGGGAAATATCCGTGAACTCAAAAATGCCCTGGAAGCCGCCGCTGTTCTCTGTCAGGACGGGGTGCTGACACGCAAAGACCTGCATCTGACCGGTCTTCCCGAGATCCGCAAAGCCGATCCGGTCATAGCGGATACCCTGTCTCTGGAAGAAACGGAGCGCAATACCATCATTCGGGCGCTGAAAGAGGCCCGGGGCGTCCAGAAGCAGGCAGCCGATCTGCTGGGAATCAGCCGCCGGGCCATTCACTATAAAATCAAGAAATACGGGATTGATGTGGCCGGGATTTAACAGGCCCGATGATATCTGCGCAGACCGTCGAAGAAAGGCTGACAATTGTTTGTCCCGGCGACCTCCGTTCTCATTATATAGATACCGCACCCCATATCGATTATGTGCCGTATATCCCTAATGCAGATACGCCGGGCGGCCAGGAAAACAGGGGTCACAGCGTGTAGCCTTAATACCCGCTGGAAACAGATTGCGGTTTCGCCTGCCTTACCGCTTTGCCAGTGCCATCATTATCGCCAGGCTCAGAAAGACGATTCCTGCCACGGTGTTCAATATTTTCTGAGTTCGTTGCGATCGGTTCAGCCAACTGCCCAGGGAACCGGCCAAAACCGCGATACTTCCGAAAACAAGTATGGTGGCCAGAATAAAAAAACCGCCCAGTTGAAAGATCTGCAACGGGATCGACCCACGGGCCGGATCGGCGAATTGAGGTAAAAAGGCCAGGAAAAAGATCGATACCTTGGGGTTGGTGATGTTCATGAAAATGCCTCGCCGATACAACCTGGCAAGGCTGAGCCGTTCTTCGGATCTGTTCTGGATTCTTGAGGCAGATGCGTGAAACGCCTTCCATGCAAGGTAAACGAGGTATCCCGCACCCACAAATTTGAGGGCCGAGAAGGCAAGGGCTGAGGTCTGGAAAATGACCGCCACGCCCAGGGCGACCGCCAGGCTGTGGCCGATAAGCCCTGTGCACAACCCGAACACTACGGCCAGGCCGGCACGTTTTCCCGATACAGCCGACTGGGTCAACACGAAAATATTGTCAGGCCCTGGCGCTAATGCCAGTAGAACGGACGCGATAAGAAATGGAATGACGGTTTCAATCGGTATCATCCTGCCTCGAATATTGATAGAAAGGTAACACCTGCTTTAGCCGTGCCTGTTGTCATCTCAACCGGTACAGCCCTGACAAGTGGTTGAATTGAATTATAGTTCTATCCATCTCTATTCTCAAGCCCCATTATTGAAAATGATTCTGTTGCAAGCG
>QNYZ01000091.1 GCA_003973265.1 Deltaproteobacteria bacterium
GTCAGGGTTGGCCGCATGTTTTCGGACGCATTAAAATTTATGATTCCGGCGATACCGCACATGGGCAGGCTATAAGGCTGGGAGGCTGGAAGGTTGGGAGGCCGGAAGGCCGGGAAGTTGGGAGGTTGGGAGGCTGGGAGGCTGGGAGGCTGGAAGGTTCGGAGGTTGGGAGACCAAGATGCAAAGACGCGGGAATAGATAAATAATTGGTGATTTTATTATCTTTTAACTTGCTCATAAAACCTCCACAATTTTTTTCATAGTTTTTGAGCAATACCATTTAATTCATCATATTGCGCGCGTTGGAAAAGATCCAGACGATTGGCAAAGTACAGCAAGTATTTTGTTTCAGCCAGCGACCCTAATGCAATATTTATGAAATGCGAGAGTTCTCTATCCCCTTTCCGGGAATACCCCTCTACAATATTCGTCGGAATCGACAACGACGCCCTTCTAAGCTGCGATGTCATCCCGTATCGTTCTTCTTTTGGAAAATTGCGTGTATGGAGATAGACTTTATACGCCAACTCATCAGCTATTTCCCATATCTCAAGATTTTTCCAGCGATCAGAGCGCATTCAATGCACTTTCTTGTCTGTTTTATAAGGTTCGAAAGCCTCATAGCATGATCGCCTCCCAGCCTCCCAGCCTCCCAGCCTTATAGCCTTATCGCTTCCCAGCCTCCCAGCCTCATAGCCTCCCAGCCTTTTTCACTTCACCCACCGATACGGTCGCGGGGTAAAGGTCACCTGCAAAAGAACACGGTTTTCGTCATACTCGTCTTCGGGAAGGGTTGAATCAAGCGTTTGATAGGAATAACCCAGTCGGGTGGAGAGCCAGGGGGTTACGGCATAGATTAAGCCGACGCGGGCTTCGATAATATCATCTTCCCGGTTGGTGTCTGTTTCTTCAAATTTAGCATTTCGATAACTTGTTGAAAGATTACCGCTCAGATTTCTCATCAGGCGATATTCCACCTCGATCCCGGTTTCATAAAACTTGGTGAATCCCAGGTTCTCTGCGTTTAAAACGGTATTTTCCTGACCCGCGGAACCGGTAAGGGATATGGAACCATTTCTCAACGTTTTTGTCAGCGCTATATCCCCGGAGGGGCCGTCCACATTTTCGCCTTCATCGCGATCTTCTTTAAAATATCCAAGGCGAAGGGACAAAGTCAGGCCATTCTGGATATTGTAGGTGATACCGAGAGAGGGTTCAAAAACCTGATAATCGATACTTCCTGCATCTGCATGATCCCGATATTTCACAACAGTATGTTCATATTGAACAAAGGCTTCGAATTGCTGATCAAGCCGGTATCTCTGGGTCAACCGCCCGTGCCATTCATCGAAATGATCGGATTCATCGGGCGCGTTAATCGTCACCGATCCATCCAGTTCCAGCCCCCACCTGGGTAGAAACCAATAGGTTATCCCCATGCCCGGTATGTGCTGGTCGACATCTTCAACTTCCGGATCATCGTTTCGTAAGATGGTATAAGCGTATTGCAAATAAAACGAATCCGATGGCCCGAATTGCTGAACGATCCTAGCCGTGGCCGTGTTGGTATAATACGGTTCGCGGCCCCGTCGAACGGTAGGATCCCCCTGGATCAGCGGATCTTCGGTAATCGGGCTTAAAATTTCGGTTTCCGGGGCCGGGTCTTCCGTGTATAAAAACGCATCTTCTACTTCGATTCGGGTATTTCGGGTGGCCGCCAGCCATGCGCTCAAAACAGCTTCATGCTGCCATGAGTTAAATTCGGAGTGATCCGCATAAAAACTATAACCGGGGGTGTAGGCCAGCGACAGGCCATTTTCTCTTTGTGTGAGCTCAAGAACGAAACCAGGGCTCACCGTCGTGATGAAATCGTCTTCTTCATTCTCCGATGTTAAAAATATATTGTCGTTGTATTCTTCGGATATCGACACACTCGGAGTAAAGGAAAGCTGGTAGCCATCCGCCGAACTTGCAGCCAGGAAAAATACGCAGGCAATGACAGAAAAAAAGTATTTTGACATCATTTGCTCCTCCAGAAAACACAGGGTTCAGAGTATCGGTTCATGGCCAGGACATAACCTGTTCGACATGGCAATGCCGTGTCGGGCAGCAAGGGGACGGCGGCTCAATCAGGGGACAATAATGGTATCATTGTTTTTCAGCTGGATATTCTGGCTGAAGTCTTTCCCCTTGACAATATTTTTATAATTCACCCGAATTATTTTTTCTTTACCGTTTTCATTCCTTAACAATATGATCTCTTTTTTCGAAGCCCATTCGGTAAAGCCGCCGGCCAGGGCAAATGCCTGCAGAACGGTGAGGTTCCGGTTGAGGTCGTATTCGCCGGTATTCACGACCTCTCCGAGGATATAAAATTTCTTCACCGTCGGCGTCCGGACCGTCACGGTGACCACCGGGCTGCTGACATAGTTTTTCAGCCGTTTTTCAATATCTGCTTTCAATTCCAGAGTCGTTCGGCCGGCCGCCTGAATATCATTTAACAGGGGAAACGTGATCATCCCGTCGTTTCGGACCAGCACTTGCGGCCGTGAAAAATCCGGCTCCTTCCAGGTAACAATTTCCAGGACATTTCCGGGCCCAATCTTATACGGTGCTTGGATCGCCTTTTCCTGGCCGCTGGAAACATGAGGGGACAGAAACAGTAAGATCAGCAATAGACTGAAAATATGTAAGCTTCGTTTTTTATTCATAACCCTATCTCCTTTAAACGTTAAACCTTTTCTCAAACTTAACGAGCCCCCTTACCGAATAAAACCGTCTTTACGGTACGAAAAACAATAACAATATCCATCAGGATCGACATATTCTTGATATAGAAAAGTTCGTAGTTTAGTTTTTCGATGGCATCTTCAATCGTTGCACCATAGCCATAACTGACCTGGGCCCAGCCGGTCAGCCCCGGTTTGACCGTGAAGCGCTTACCGTAATAGGGGATTTCTTTCTCGAGTTTTTCAATAAAATAGGCCCGTTCCGGCCGGGGTCCGACAAAACTCATGTCTCCTTTTAATACATTCCAAAGCTGAGGCAGTTCGTCCAGACGCCATTTGCGGATGAATTTACCGATACGGGTAACCCGGGGGTCATCATCTTCGGCCCATTTGGGGCCACTGAGTTTTTCAGCATCTTCCACCATCGACCTGAATTTATAAACCGGGTATGGCTTTCTTTTCTCCCCTATCCGTTCCTGGGAAAACAGTACCGGGCCCCTGGATTCCAATTTGATAATAATTGCGATGAAGATGATCAATGGCAACAGGATGACGATCATAACAGAAGCGATAATTAAATCAAACAGCCGTTTTAAGTATCGTTTCAATTGGGAATGCCGAAAGCCATCTGAAAAAATCAGCCACCCCGGGTTGATCTGTTCAACAGACAGCTTGCCGGTAAGTGTTTCGTAAAAACTGTTTCCATCAACAACATCCGTCCCCCTCACCCGGCAATCCAGCAACGCCTTTAATGGAAAATTATTTCTCTTTTCTTTCAAGGCGACGATGATTTTATCAATATTTAATTTTGATATTGCTTCGAGAAACGTATCGTTATTGTGCAAATAAATAACAGGGGTTGTCTTTTTCAATATCGGCCATTGTTTCTCTGTTGCCTCGCTGATTACGAGGGAGATTTCATACCCACAATCTTTTTTGTCGCTGATTTCACGATAAATATTCCCGGCCAGATCGCTTGAACCCATGATGGCGATCTTCTGATTGAAAAACCCATTATCCAGAACATAAGAGTACGAAAGCCGCCACGCAAATATCAGTAAAATGGATAGAATAACGCCGGAGATATACGCCCACCGGCTGATAATCACACCTGGGAAAGAGAAGTAAATGGCGGCCAGAATAATCGAGGAAACACCCAGCGACTGAAGAAGGCGGATGACGAGCTCGGAAAAATGATCGATGACTTTTAAATCATATAGGTCATTATAATACAGACATGCCAGGCATACGACTGTGATCAAAACGGCTTTGCGGCTCAGCAGAATATTCATCGATATCGGATTGTCCGCAAGGAGCCAGTTTGAAAACAGGACAGAGCAATAAATGACAAGCCCCTCCCCGATCATAAAGGCGACGTTTCGTATGGGATAATACTGCTGGAGGATTCTCAGCATCATGGAAATATCTTTACTCGTACATTTCGTATTTTTTGTAGGCGGAAAAAGGTTTTTTGAACCGGTTCAACACAATTCCCAATATTTTTTCTTTTCCAATATTATCTATCAAATCGACGACCATCTCCCGCGGCGTGCTTTCACATTGTACGGTTACGATGACGCCATCCACCTGGCTGGCAATGGCCACCGGCTCTGCCGTGGCCGATGGCGGCGGCGAATCGATTAGAATAATCCGGCCTTTATTCAAATTTTTAATCGTTTTAAGGAGCTGGGCCATCCGTTTGGACGACAGCAGTTCAGCGGAATGAAACGATTTGCTGCCGGCGGGCAGCAGGCTGAGCCGATTGACGGCGGTTCTTTGAATCAGTGAAGAGATATCCATCCCCTTGATGAAGTGATCGCTCAGCCCTGGAACGTTACCGAATCCGAACCGGGTATGCAGAGACGGTCGGCGCAGGTCGCAATCCATCAATAAAACCGGCTCTTCCAGGCTTTTGGCAAGACTGATAGCCAGGTTAGATGTGACAAAAGATTTTCCCTCGCCCCTGCTGACCCCGGTTACGAGCAGACAGCGGCTGCCTTTTTCCGGATTCTGGAAAAGAATATTCGATGCAAGCTTCCGAAACTGCTCCGCTTCGATAGACTGGGGGTTAAAATAAGAAATGAGACTGCCATCGAGCGGTCTGTTTGTGAAGTTTAAGCGTAGCGGAAACGGTGACGATGTCTTTTTCACATCGGTATCCTCCACTGCTTCCAAATGCGCTCGATCAATGGAAGATGATTTATTCGGTGTATATTGCTGTGATTTTTCCAGCGCGTCGTATATTTTTCCCAACGGCTTACCCCTCTTTCGTTTTTATGATCTATAGTTCAATAAATTTACCAATCAATTTGAAAACCGCATTTTCCCCTTTAAAGGAAATCAGTAAAAAGCCTGTCAGTAATGTGAACGAGATAACGATTGAAACGACGCTTAATAATTGGTTGATCCTTTTCAGCACCCTGTCTTTTCGAGTGGTAACAACAGGAATAGCGGCTAATAACCCTACGCCTAAAGACTCAACATCTTCGGGTCTTCGAAAGGATGTATCAAGATATTCCAGGAGAAAAACGATTCCCCCGCCGAGGCCCAATCCGGCGGCTAAAAACATGACCAGCAGCTTGCGCATGTCTGGTTTTATGGGTCGCTGGGGCACCGTCGCCGAATCGAGAATATGGAATTGCTCGCCCTTTTGCTTTCTTTCCATGTTGACGGCAATATCGGATTCCAGTTTTCTTTCCAGCAAAGAATTATATGCCGTTTGAATATTTTCGTAATCCCGTTTTAAAGATGTCAGCTCCTGTTCCCTTTTGGGCGTCGCTTCAACCCGGTTTTGATAGGTTGCTATTTGTGCCTGTGTTTCGGAAATTTCATTCTCCAGCCGGTTGATTGCCAGTCTTATTTCTTCGCGCCGTCTTAGATGCTCATTCATCATCGGTGACCGATGCCTGATTTCAGGTGCCTGTGTGGCCGTATTGTGTGTCGGTTTATTTTTGCGGGCTTTTTTTTCAAGATCGGCGATCATCTTCTTTATTTTGATAACATCCGGATGCTTTGGTGTGTATCGGGTTGTCAATACAGACAGCTGTTCTCTCAGCGTGTCCAGGTTGGATGATTCTCCCATGGCAGCCGGAGCCTGTACGGCTCGCGGTGGTGATGCCGGCGGCGGAGAAGCAATTAACTGCTCGATTAAAGCGAGCCGATTTTTTTCTTCTCTCAGGCTTTGGCGCCGGTCGGTGAGCTGTGTCTGGAGCCGCTCTAAAATCGCCAGGTTGCTCTGCAATTGTTCGGGTAATTGTCCCATATATTTTTTGCGATGTTCTTCTAGTTTCCCCTCAACGGCCACCAGGCGTGCCCGCATGGCATTAAGCTCTCCATCTAAAAAGTTACTGGTACTCGTCGCTTGCGACTCTCTGGACTTCAAATTTTCGTTGATGAAATAGGATGCCAGTGTATTGGCAATTTTCATTGTTTTCTCGGGGTCATCCCCCTGGTAAGAAATTGAGAAGGCATCGTTGCCCCCTCTCCCGCGGGTAATATTTACAGAAATACGTTTTTTAAGAATGTCTATCCTGTCTTCATTGAACAGCTTTTCGTATTTCGGGTCTTCAAACAGATGAAACTCATTAATAATCCGTTCTAAATTGGTACGACTGTTTATCTGCTCTGAAATCGTGGCGATTCTCGCGCCGGGGCTGGTAGTAACGATCGATCGAACATAATTTTGCGGAACTCTCTGGGGTTCAACCAATATTAAAGTCGATGCCTGGTAAATCTTCGGTGCCCAGATCGCATATATAATTCCCGCCACCATGGCCAGACAAAAGGGGATGATAATATACCAGCGCCGGCGTAAAATGACGTCGATAATGTATTCAGGAGTAATGTTTACCGGTTTTTTTTTCATGTCGTGAACCTTTTCAAACCACTTTTGTTAAGTTAAAATACCGAACCGCTGTACATGGCGGCTAACTGACTATCGCCAATACCAATGCCTGATTATCGCCAATAATAGATAACCCCTGCCGCCGCAGCCGTCAGCACGCACAACCCGATTAAAGCGAAAGTCCATAGGGTTGATCTTTTTTCAGCAGGAGCAGGCGCGTCTTTCGGTACCTGCAGAGCGGGGGTCAACAAAATGGGTTCATCTGTTTCAACAGGGGGACACGCTTCCGTTGCCTGATCTTCGGTATCCGGGCCAAAATCGTTATGAATCTGCAGGTTATCAGCACATTCCTGAATAATGCCGCGCCGAATCGTTTTTGCCTCTTCGACGAAACCGCTTACCAGCGCCAGGTCGCATATAATGTTTATCAACCGTGGGTATCCTTTTGAAAAACGATAGACTTCATCGATGGCGCCACTATTGAAAATCTTCCCCTTGGCACCGGCGACCTTAAGACGATGTTGGATATATTCACCGGTCTCCGAATGGGTCAGCGGCGTTAAATGATAGCTGACGGTCATGCGTTGTCGGAGCGCCCGGCATTTCGGCCCCTGCAACATGTTGATAAATTCGTTTTGGCCCACGAAAAAAATATTAATCAATTTGGTATAGTGCTTTTCAATATTAGAAAGATTGCGCAGTTCTTCCAGAATTTCAGGTGTCATTCTCTGCGCTTCATCAACTACCAGCAATGTTTTTTTGTTTTTTATAAAGGTGGTATTTAAAAAATTAGTGAAGTGCCGTATAAACGCGCCTTTTGTATCAAAGCGCTTGTTCATGCCGAAAGCGGCCGCCAGGTGGTTATAAAAATCAATAATCTCAAGGTGCGGGTCATAAATCACCGCCATTTTCACATCATCACCCAGAGATTGTTCAAGCGCATTAATCAGCGTCGTTTTTCCGGTGCCCACATCACCGGTCAATAACAGGCATCCTTTATTTTCCATGATGCCGTATTGCAGCATGGCAAGCGACTCTTTATGCTTTTCGCTGAACCACAGAAACTCTGGATCCGTGGTAATCTGAAATGGTTTCGCGTCTAGGTGATAAAAGGAAAGATACATGGTATAGCTCCGCCTGGCAGATTACATTCCACCTTTAAAAAAGCATTGATTTCGTTGTAATTTTTCAAACGATCCGTCCGTACTTGTGAATACCAGACAAAAATGTCAGCCAGGGCACCCGGTATGAAATATGGCTAGTTCAGATTGTACGCTTTAATCTTGTTGAGCAATGATTTATAACTGATCGTAAGACTTTCCGCCGCACGCCTGCGATTCCAGTTCGTTTTTTCAAGCACCAGCTTCAGAATTTCCGATTCAATACGGCCGACAACCTGCCCTGTTATATTTTTTAAATGAATCCCCTTATCTGCTTTTTCCCTGCTCTCCCTGGACATTTCACTGATTTCATCCAATATAAGATCTTCATGGTCCAGCTCGCCTTCCCGGGACAAAAAATGCTCCAGTTCTTTTACATTTTCGGGCCAGTCATATCCTGATAAGGCCCTTTTAACCTTACTGGAAAGATTGAAATGACATCTCCCCGATTCAATACAGTTCCTGGTGATAAAAAAATCAGCCAGCAGTGGAATGTCGGCCCTGCGCTCACGAAGCGGCGGTATATCTATTTTTATGACATTCAATCGATAATACAGGTCTTTTCGAAACAGTTCTTTTTGTACCAGCCGATCTATTTTTAATTCGCTCGATGCGATGATCCGGGTGTCTTTGATTCGGTCTTCCTGGAAAAACTGCAAAAACATTCCCTGAAAGGAGAAGGGGAGCGAATCGATTTCCTTAACATATAGGGTGCCCCCCCCGTCTTTTAAAATAGCACGGTCTTTCTCCGAAATAATCTGGTTTTCCCTTACAAGCACCTGCCTGGAAATATTTACCTCAATAAACGCGTGCGCTTTTTTCTCCGAGGCAAAATGAATTCTTCTGGCCAGTAATTTCTTTCCGGTCCCCGCTTCACCCTGAATGAGAACCGCATCGTTATTCTGCCCCAACCCGGCTGCCATTTTCCGGATTCGAACAATTTCCGGCGTATTTCCCACAATAACCGGCATCCGGCGGCTATTTTTTGAAACACCGGGGAATCTTTGAATCACCGCATCAATGGTCGTCTTGATGCGTGACGGGTGATAGGGCGGCCGACAAATGGTGGCACGTAAATCCTGATTGAAATTTACAAGGTCGATCACTTCTTTACTGTCAGAAAAAATAATAACCGGATGTCTGAAATTGATATATAATAATATATTTAAAATCCGTAAAACCTTTTCCAAAGAGCCCGACCGGAACAAAATCAGATCCGGATCAATGGAAATGAAATTATTATAAAATGTTGTTTCCTCGTCAAATGCATACACAAGGTGCCCGGTTTCCTGTACGGCCGTTCGAAGAAAACCCTGCCCTGGATGAGAATCCTCAAGGAGGACAATTTTATTTGATCGAGAAGTATCCATCCGTATCAATAGACCTGAAAAATTGAATTATAAACCGACCGATCACTCTGCTTAAAATAAAGGTAACCGGAAAACATTCTAAATAAATCGTCTTGTAAAACGAAAATGCAAATCTTATACCACCATAAGGAAATATCTGGAGATTAATGGCAATGAACTTTCAATTACAATATAACTATCTAAATATATACAGATTATATACAGATATTAAATTATTCGTTCTCTAAAAGTATCGGCCTATACAGGGCGCTGCATCGACACCTGACCCGATTATGGGTAATTGATTTCATATTTTATGGAATTTTTTCCCTTTTTATGTAATTGTCATTTCCACGTAATGTAATGATTATTTACTGTATCTTTTGGCAGGCTTATGGTATCGAATGATATAAAACAGAGGAATCAAGGCACCCGGGGAACAGGTCCTCGGGTTCAATATCAATGCTTTGTCTCTGTATCTCCATGCGCAAAAGGGGCAGATCTTAAATCGCATTACACCTTGACGGAAATTGCGGGGACGGAAATTGCGGGGACGGAAATTGCGGGGGGTTTCAATCCATTTCGCATTTAAAATGTGGCAGATACGCAGTTAATAGATATACCCGGCATAGAAATATGCGCACAATGTCGTTACCGGCATCATCGGCGCAATCTCCTCGCAAATCGTCGTGTTAGCGATAACATATCCGGTTCCCTTTTCACCGGTTCTTTGCTACTGAACGGGCAACACTGGTTATTCAGGAATTGCCCCATGAGCACGATTATCGACATCCACGCCCGCGAAATCCTCG
>QNYZ01000013.1 GCA_003973265.1 Deltaproteobacteria bacterium
GCATGATTGCCTGATGAGCGCATTTGCCATGATGTTTTTCCAGGATCCCTCCCTTTTGGAGTTTCAAAGACGAATTGAAGATCGAAAACAGTTCAGCAACCTGAGCAATGTCTTTCAGGTAAAATCGGTTCCTAAAGATAGCCAGTTGCACAAGAGCCTGGATCAGATACCGATAAAGGCTTCTCTTTTGCACCTTGATTTTTATTGTTGAAACCAATTTGACGGGCTAATTGTCCAACCCCGGCGCTATTTAACTGCCGTTTACTAAAATTCTGGCTATAGAAATCCCCTGGCCTGGTTCACCGAGATTTACTGATACCTGAAAATACCACTTGACAAAGAAATAATTACCATATAGGTCTCTGATAAATATGGGTTCATTCATTCATCATTGACGAAAGTAACGAAGAAAAAACATAATCGCATGATTCAATTATTAGTCATTCTCAGCCTTATTATTCTTATTCCCGTCGCAGGCATTATTACCTGCGGCGAAACCGGGGGCGGATAATGGCCTGATTTAACCATAATCTTTTAAAAACCGTTATCTGCTCCGCAGATAACGGTTTTTTTTTGGCCGATGAAAAACAAGGAGGGAAAAAATGAAATTAACCGGTGCTGAAATCCTGATGAAGGTGCTCCATGAGGAATCGGTGGATACCATCTTCGGTTTTCCCGGTGGCGCGGTAATCGACATTTACGACGAGCTGGTGAATACCGAGATCAACCACTATCTCGTTCGTCATGAACAAGGTGCCGTCCACGCGGCCGACGGGTACGCCAGGGCCAGTGGAAAAGTCGGCGTTTGCCTGGTTACATCCGGTCCCGGTGCTACCAACACAGTCACCGGCATTGCCACCGCCTATATGGATTCGATCCCCCTGGTAATTTTCACGGGCCAGGTACCGACACATTTAATCGGGAATGACGCCTTTCAGGAAGTCGATATCGTTGGGATATCGCGGCCCTGTACCAAACATAATTACCTGGTAAAACGGGCGTCGGATCTGGCCCGGATCATCCGGGAGGCTTTTTATATTGCCCGGTCCGGCAGGCCGGGGCCGGTTCTGGTGGATCTTCCCAAGGATATTATGATCACGAAAGCCACGTATCAGACTGCGGTCAAGCCGAAAATTAAATCCTACCGCCCGCACTACGAGCCGAATAAGCGGCAACTGGGAAAAGTAATCGATCTGATAAAAAAAGCGAAACGTCCGGTGCTTTTTATCGGCGGGGGGGTTATTTTATCCAAAAGTTCCAAAGATCTCACCGAATTTGCCAGAAGATCTCAAATCCCCGTGACGGCATCACTGATGGGTATGGGGGCTTTTCCGGGGACGGATCCATTGTGGCTGGGGATGCTGGGCATGCATGGCACCTACCGCGCTAATATGGCCATCGGGGCAAGTGATCTGTTGATTTCCATGGGCGTCCGTTTTGACGACCGGGTCACAGGAAAGCTCGATACCTTTGCGCCCAAGGCCAAAATCGTCCACATCGATATCGACCCGACCTCCATCCAGAAGAATATCCCGGTAACGATTCCCATTGTGGGAGACTGTCTGCACGCGCTGAAAAGCTTGAATGAGATGGCGGAAAAAAACAACCTGGGCGATGTGCCCCGTTCCCGGAAATCGTGGCTTTCCCAGATTGATGAATGGCGGAGTACCCGGCCACTGGCATATAAAACCACCAAAGCGATTAAGCCCCAATTCGTCATTGAGAAATTGTACGAACTCACTGAAGGTAAGGCCATTATCACGACCGAAGTAGGGCAGAACCAGATGTGGGCAGCCCAGTATTACCATTTTGACAAGCCCGATCATTTTATTACCTCCGGGGGCCTTGGAACCATGGGCTTTGGCCTGCCGGCTGCCATCGGTGCGCAGGTGGCCCATCCCGATCAAACCGTCGTCGACATTGCCGGTGACGGCAGTATCCAGATGAACATTCAGGAGATGGCCACGGCCATGCAGTATTGTCTCCCGGTGAAAGTTGTCATTCTCAATAATCAATATCTGGGAATGGTACGGCAATGGCAGGAGTTGTTTTACGAAAAACGATATGCCTGTACCTGCATGAAATCAGGACCGGATTTCGTCAAGCTGGCAAAAGCTTACGGCGCCGGCGGGTTCCGGGCGACCCGCCCCGACCAGGTCGTGGATGTATTAAAAAAAGGGCTTTCTTACGATGGTGCCGCCATCATGGACTTCAGAGTGGAAAAAGAAGAAAGCGTCTATCCCATGGTACCGGCTGGTGCACCCATAACCGAGATGTTGCTGGTATAGACAAAGAGGAGGACTATATGATGAATGAAAAACATGTGATCTCCATGCTGGTGGATAATGAACCGGGAGTCCTCTCCCGGGTGGCGGGTCTCTTTTCGGGCAGGGGGTATAATATTGAAAGTTTGTGTGTCGCTGAAACCATAGATCCGGATGTGTCACGGATTACGCTGGTGACCCGTGCCGACCCGCCAATACTGGAACAGATCGAAAAGCAGCTTAATAAGCTGATCAATGTCAACAAGCTGAGGGATCTCTCCGGCCCTGAATCGGTCCAGCGCGAAATGGCCATGATCTGTGTACAGGCCAGGGCGAACAACCGCGCCGAGATTCTGCGAATCGTGGATATTTTTCGATGTAAGGTCGTTGATGTGGGAATCGAGCACTATATAATCGAGGTTACCGGGGATGAGGGCAAGTTGATGGCCCTGATAAACCTTTTGAAACCGATGGGTATTAAAAAGATCGCCCGAACCGGCGTTATTGCCTTGAAAAGAGAGCCGGGATAGGCCTGGCCGATCAGGCCCCGATAGGACAATTATTTATAAATCCATAACCAACTTTATTAAAAAGGAGATCCAAATGACTAAGATTGATTTTGGTGGCGTAGTGGAAGACGTGACAACCCGGGAAGAGTTTTCTCTGGAAAAAGCCAGGGAAATATTAAAGCCCGAAACCGTTGCAATACTCGGTTACGGTGTGCAGGGCCCCGGCCAGGCGCTCAATTTACGAGATAACGGAATCGATGTCATTATCGGCCAGCGGGAGGGCGGCGCCTCCTGGGACAAGGCCGTTGCCGACGGGTTTGTTCCGGGCAAGACACTGCTTCCCATTGAAGAAGCGGCCCGCAAGGGAACGGTGATCCAGTTTCTGCTATCCGACGCCGGTCAGGTTGCCACCTGGCCAATGGTAAAAAAATGCCTGAACGATGGGGACGCACTTTATTTTTCGCATGGATTTTCCATTGTATATAAGGAACAGACGGGAATCATTCCACCGGAAAACGTGGATGTCATCCTGGTGGCACCCAAAGGGTCCGGCCGAACGGTACGAACCAATTTTCTCGACGGCAGCGGCATCAATTCCAGCTACGCGATTCATCAGGATGCCACTGGCCGTGCCAGGGAAAGAACTATCGCCCTGGGCATTGCCATTGGATCCGGATACCTTTTTCCGACCACTTTTCAAAGCGAGGTCTACAGTGATTTAACCGGCGAACGGGGGGTACTCATCGGCTGCCTGGCAGGTGTCATGGAAGCCCAGTACAACTTATTGCGTGAACATGGCCATAGCCCCAGTGAAGCCTTCAACGAGACCGTGGAAGAATTAACCCAGAGTCTGATCAGGCTCGTGGGAGAAAACGGCATGGACTGGATGATGGCCAATTGCAGCACCACCGCCCAGAGGGGTGCCCTGGACTGGGCTCCCAGATTCAGAGATGCAGTTAAACCGGTATTTGATGAGCTTTACGAAAAAGTAACGTCCGGCGCGGAAACCAAACGCGTACTGGAAAAAAACAGTGCGCCGGATTACCGGGAAAAGCTGGAGAAAGAACTGGATGCCATCCACACATCGGAAATGTGGACGGCAGGTAGAGCGGTCCGAGCCCTCAGGCCTGAGAACCAGACTTCATAGACTTCTGGAATAAAATATTGACCCGTTGAGCCGTCAATCTTCAGGTGTCAGGAGCCAATCCAGCTGATACCTGAAGATTGCGATGAGAACGGACGATGAAGGTGACCAACATGGACATTGTTGTCCTTTACGACACGACCTTGCGGGACGGTACCCAGGGTGAAAACATTAATTTTACCGCTGGAGAGAAGCTCGAAATCGCTCACCGCCTCGATGACCTGGGGATTCACTATATCGAAGGCGGGTGGCCCGGTTCGAACCCCAGGGATATGCGCTTTTTCGAACTGGCCAAACGGGAGACATTTAAAACCGCGAAAATTACCGCTTTCGGAGCCACGCGTAAACCGGGCATCCCGCCGGAGAAGGATGAAAACCTTCAGACCCTCATTGAGGCCGATACACCGGTGGTTACTATTTTTGGAAAGTCCTGGGATCTTCATGTTGAAAAGGTCATGGCCAATACGCTGGAGGAAAACCGGGAGATGATTTCTGAGTCCGTGGCTTACCTCAGGGCCCGCGGACGGCAGGTAATCTACGATGCCGAACATTTTTTTGATGGATATAAAGATAATCCCGATTATGCCATGCAGACACTTTTTGCGGCCATCGAAGGCGGAAGCGACGCCCTCGTACTTTGCGACACCAATGGCGGTACCCTTCCGTTTGAAATCAGATCCATCATCAAAGAAGTAAAACAGGAATTGACGGACAGATTTCCGGACTTGATGGGCAGCGCCCGCATCGGTATCGGGATCCATACACATAATGATTCCGGCGTCGCCGTGGCCAATGCCCTGGAAGCGGTGAACCAGGGTGCCAGAATGGTCCAGGGAACCATTAACGGATACGGTGAACGATGCGGCAATGCGGACCTGACCACCATCATTCCGATCCTCAGCCTGAAAATGGGCTTTTCCTGTATCTCTACGCGCAACCTGTCCCATCTTAAAAAACTTTCGCGTTTTGTAAGTGAAACCGCAAATATTGTTCCTGCCAACGGCCAGCCGTTTGTCGGCAAAAGTGCCTTTGCACATAAGGGAGGCATTCATGTCAGCGCAGTTATCAAGGAACCCCGCGCATATGAACACTTCTCCCCTGATCTTGTCGGCAACAAACGTCGGGTTCTTGTTTCGGATCTGTCCGGAAAAAGCAATATCGAATACAAGGCAGGCGAAATGGGTGTTGCGCTCGGAACCAGTGGCTTTAACAGCCGGGAAATTGTGGCCCGCGTCAAAGATCTTGAGGAACAGGGCTATCAATTTGACGTGGCTGACGGATCTTTCAAGATCCTGCTGGAGAAATTAACCAAACAGTTCAACCCGGTGTTTACGCTGGAATCCTTCCGTGTGACCATGGAAAAGGACAAGAACCAGGCCTGCTCAGCCCATGCCACGGTCAAAATATCGGTCAATGGTAAAAAAGAAATCACCGCTGCTGAAGGCGATGGCCCCGTCAGTGCCCTTGATAATGCCCTGCGCAAAGCCCTGGGCAATTTCTACCCGAACCTCGACCACATGCACCTGGTGGATTTCAGGGTCCGGGTGATAGATGGCCGCGAGGGGACGGCGGCCAGGGTCCGGGTCTTTATCCAGTCCCGTGATCAGAACGAAGTCTGGAGTACCGTCGGCGTTTCTACAGATATTATAGAGGCCAGCTGGCAGGCCCTGGAAGATAGCTTCCAATACAAATTATCAAATAAACCGGATGGACACTGAAAATAAAATAAGCTGGAGTAAAAAAATGAAAGAAAGAAGAAACGCCGCGGGAACTGACACCTGGAACATCCCGCGGTCCATGCTTTCCGCTATGTTCTGGAAACGAATTTGCAATAACACCCCAATGAGTATTGATTGATTTCTGAAAAGGAGCATCGGAGATGGAAAGAGTAATTATTTTTGATACGACATTGAGAGACGGTGAGCAATCGCCGGGTGCCAGCATGAATGCCGCGGAAAAATTGAGGCTGGCCAGCCAGTTGGAAAAACTGGGTGTTGATGTACTGGAAGCCGGTTTTCCGGCTGCCTCAGAGGGGGACTTCAATGCGGTTTCCCAGATTGCCCAAAAGATGAAACGGATGCGGGTCGCCGGGCTGGCCCGAACCGGCAAGGAGGATATTGACCGGGCGTGGGGTGCCATTCAGCGTGCAAAATTTCCCCGTATCCATACCTTTATCGCCACGTCCGATATCCACATGGAGTATAAGCTCAACATGTCGCGGGAGGATGTGCTCAAAACGACTGTTGACGCCGTCACTTATGCGAAGACCCTGACGGAAGATGTTGAATTTTCTGCCGAGGACGGCTCCCGCAGCGACCGGGATTTTCTGTGCAAAGTATTCGAGGCCGCTATCGCCGCCGGCGCCACCACGGTGAATCTACCCGATACGGTTGGATACGCCATCCCGGATGAATTTGCTGAATTGATTAAATACGTTCGGCAGCATACGCCCAATATCGACCAGGCCATATTGAGCGTCCATTGCCACAACGACCTGGGACTGGCTACGGCCAACACATTAGCCGCCGTCACGGCCGGCGCCCGTCAGGTTGAAGTCACCATCAACGGCATTGGAGAGCGGGCAGGCAATACTTCTCTGGAAGAAGTGGTTATGGCCCTGCACACCCGGCCTGATTTTATCCCGTTTGAAACCGGTGCCAATCCGGCGTTGATCCACCCCACCAGCCGCCTGGTAACAATGATCACCGGCATGATTGTCCAGCCCAACAAGGCGATTGTGGGGGCCAATGCTTTTGCCCATGAAGCCGGGATTCACCAGGATGGTATGCTGAAAAACCCCATGACCTATGAGATCATGCGGCCGGAAACCGTCGGGCTAAACCGCAGCGAACTGGTGCTGGGAAAACATTCCGGACGGCATGCCCTGCGGGATCGCCTGAGTACGTTGGGTTACGATCTGGCCGATGATGAGCTCAAAACAGTATTCGAGGCTTTTAAGGAACTGGCGGATAAGAAAAAGAATGTGGTCGACGATGACCTCGAAGCCATTGTAGCTGAAGGCGTTCTGCGAACAACAGAAGTGTTCCGGCTGGAGTATCTTCATATTGTCAGCGGCACCACCGTCATGCCCATGGCCAGCGTCCGGCTATCGATCAACGACCGGATCGTTACCGGCGCCGGTTATGGCAACGGCCCCATCGATGCCGCGTTCAACACAATCGCCAAATTAACGGATACACAGTCGGAGCTGCTCCGTTTTACAGTCAGTGCCCTGACCGGCGGAACAGATGCTCTGGGAGAAGTAACCGTCCGGCTGCAGGAAAACGGGCTGGTGGCACTGGGCAAGGGCTCGGATCCGGACATCATCAATGCCAGCGCCAAGGCATATATCAATGGTCTTAATCGTCTCGAATATCTAAAGGTCAACCCGGTCAATCAACAGGTAATCTAAACACCCGGCGGGCAAAAAAAATACGGGAAATAAATCACGGCCCCGGACCGAAAACGGGGTCGTGACGTATGCCAGTTCAGCTGGATCCGGTGCATACGGTTTGCCCCTGACCGGCTGCCATAGACAGACGACAATCGGTATCTGCTATTTCACCCGCCGGATATATCGCTTTTTTTTACGTTCCCGGGCCACGACCGGCCGAATCGTGGTTTGAATCGTATCAAATCCCAGAAAATCCCCCACGGCCCGGTTCAGCCTGGCACCGGCAGCCACTTTCAAACTGTCGGGCAGGGCAATGACTGTTTCCGTAAGAGACCCGTCGATTAGATGGAGGTAACCCGGGCAGGATCCGGGATGATCTGCCAGAATATGCCGAAGCGCCTCGAACAGTTTCCGGTCTGCCCGGTTGATATCCAGAGAGATATGCACCGAAGCGGTCCATGTCTCTTCGGCAATTTCGATTGGAATCACACTACCGGCCAATATTTTGACATCGGTTTCTCTCTTTTGCACTTCTCCTTCGACAAAGATCACCCGGCCATCCCGGATCAGGG
Organism: Deltaproteobacteria bacterium; assembly: GCA_003973265.1. Lineage (GTDB taxonomy): Bacteria > Desulfobacterota > Desulfobacteria > Desulfobacterales > QNYZ01 > QNYZ01. The sequence continues at coordinate 7,884 of QNYZ01000013.1, forward strand.
GTGCGACTTCCGAATAGAGCCGGGAAAAGACGATCACCTCGATGACACCATTGATATCTTCAAGTGAAACGAACGCCATGCGGCCATTTTTGGAAGTGATCTCCTTTACGCCGGAAATAATACCGCCCACCCGAACTGTCTGGCCGTTTTTCTTTTCCGGCAGAGACAGTGTATCCACATCAGAATATTTTTCCACGGTCTCCCGGTAGGTGTCCAGCGGATGTCCGCTGATATAAAAACCCAGTGATTCTTTTTCCAGCGCCAGCTTTTCACGGAGCTCCCATTCGTCGACTTGCGGCACGGGAGGATAGTTCGAGACCGACGCTTCATCATCCATGAAATCGAATAACCCCATCTGGGGGTTATTTTTTTCACGTTGTATCCGCTGCCCGTATTCAACAGCATCATCCAGCGATGCCATCATCCTTGAACGAAGCTCACCGGTACTGTCGAAAGCACCGCTTTTGATCAGGCTCTCAATCACCCGTTTGTTTGACTTGGTCAGATCCATCCGCTCACAAAAGTCAAACAGGCTGCTAAAGGGTCCTTTCTCGGACCGCTCCGCAATCATCGCCTCAATGGCCCCTTCCCCTACATTTTTCACGGCCACCAATCCAAACCGGATCTTTCCACCTTCCACGGTAAACGTCGTTTCACTCTTGTTAATATCCGGCGGAAGGACTTCGATCCCCTGGCGCTGACATTCGGCCGTAAATTTCACCACGCCCTCGGTGGAATGCATGGCGCTGGTCAGCAGGGCGGCCAGCATCTCCACCGGGAAATGCGCTTTGAGGTAAGCGGTCTGATACGTAATCAAAGCGTACGCCGCACTATGAGATTTATTAAAACCATAGCTGCCGAATTTTTCAATCAGATCGAAAATGGTTTCAGCCTTCTCTCTGGAGATATGATTCCGGATGGCCCCGTCAACAAACCGTGACCGGTGTTCGGCCAGGATCGACTTGATTTTTTTTCCCATGGCTTTACGTAAATCGTCAGCTTCGGCCATTTCATAGCTGGCCAGTACGCTGGCAATTTTCATCACCTGCTCCTGGTAGACAATCACCCCGTAAGTCGATTTTAGAACCGGCTCCAGTTCCGGCACAAGGTACTCCACAGTCTTGCGGCCGTGTTTTCGTTCGACAAAGTCATCCACCATGCCGCTTTCAAGGGGACCGGGCCGGTAAAGTGCCACTAGGGCAATGAGGTCGGTAAAGCTCGTGGGCTTGAGCCTCCTGATGAGGTCCTTCATCCCTGTGCTTTCAAGCTGAAATACGCCAGTTGTATCCCCCTTTTGCAGGAGCTCAAAGGTCTTTGGATCATCCAAGGGGATGGTAGAAAGGTCGAGCCTTTCGCCATAATGCCTTTCGATGAGTTTAAGGGCGGTATCAATCACAGTCAGGGTCTTTAGGCCCAAAAAGTCGAATTTTATGAGCCCGACCTTTTCCACGTCCTTCATGTCGAATTGGGTAACGGTTTCCCCATCCTGGCCCTTGGTGAGTGGGAGGTATTCAACCATTGGCTTGTCCGAGATGACTACCCCTGCTGCATGGGTCGAAGAGTGCCTCGGGAGCCCTTCTAGTGCCCTTGCAATGGTCAAGAGTCGAGCTACCTGCTCGTCCTTTTCAGACATCTCACGGAGCTTTGGCTCAAGCCTTATGGCCTCATCAAGGCTTATATTGAGCTTTTCCGGGACGAGCTTTGCAATCTTGTCAACCTCCTGGTAGCTCATGCCAAGGCCCCTTCCAACATCCCTTATTACCGCCCTGGCCTTCATCTGGCCAAAGGTTATGATCTGGGCTACGTGGTCTTCGCCACCATATTTTTCAGTGACATATTCGATGACCTCGTCTCTTCTGGACATACAGAAATCAACGTCTATATCAGGAAGAGAGACCCTTTCCACGTTCAGGAAACGTTCGAAGAAAAGGCCGTATTTTACAGGGTCAAGGTCTGTAATCCCCATTGAA
>QNYZ01000087.1 GCA_003973265.1 Deltaproteobacteria bacterium
TCCATTGCCCGGCCCAGGTTTGTATCACAAAAAAGATCCGGTTCGATGGCCGATCCCAGTAACAGTTCGGTATCCTTTTCCTCAAAGAATTCCGTTCACCGGTAAAGGGGCGTTCGGCCCGAAATGGTATCGAGAACCATGGCTAAAATCGCCACACCCGGAGACAGATCCATTTGATTGTCGACTAACCGGGGTATATAATGTTTTTCCGTACAAGCCATTTTCGGCATGTTCGCTGAACTGGGTGGTTTTTAGTGGAAAGCCGACCGATTATGCCCCCTTTAAAGACATTATTGTCCCAATCAGTGCCAATCATGCTTCGCAAAATTAAGGAAACAGCATTTTCGCAATGGGTATATCAGCGGCGGCCATATCTTTTTCCAAAAGTGTGTCTGGTGTCACCCATGCAATTTTATCATGGACACGAAGGACAAAATCACCACTCAACCAGGCAACCTCGTAGGCGATGAGACGGATAGATTTATCTGGATAGTGGTGAAAGCTCTCGCCGATTAATTTTCTTACCTGGATATCGATAGAAAATTCCTCTTCAAGTTCTCTGCGCAGGCATTCTTCCGGGGTTTCATTGCGTTCAATTTTACCACCTGGAAATTCCCATTTCTGCTCCTGGTCTTCACCTTTGGCGCGGCGGGCTACCAGAATCAGCCCATCCTTTCGTATGACTGCCGCCGCCACATCAATCGCTTCTTTCATTGTGCGCCTATGCTGCTGCCAAGCGGGAGGTTGTCCGGACTAACCTGCCGGGCATGGGGTAATGCAGGCGCCAGACAATTGACATTGGCCTGCTGCCGGTGTGTCTGACATAGTTCGCTGGCCCAAGAAAAAAATAAGGGCAGGCTAAATTGTTTTTCTTTTTGACTTCTCGGACAAAGAGAAGAATATGGCTTCCTTTCTGGCGATGCTGGATATAGCGTTTTCCGGTCGGAGAGGTATCACTTGTCGTACTCTGTGACTGCCAGTGGAAATGGGTTTCATCCAACGCATAGTCGTCATACATGGTTGTCGGCGAGTATTCTTTTTCCGTTTTTTTCAGGGTGATGAAAAATAGATCCGTTCTTAGCTCAGGCAGATATTTCACCCCTTCCCGAAAAGCAACCCTTTTTCCAAAGCCAAGATAGCCAAGTGCTGACAGGATTTCATCTCTGGTATAGCAGCCATGTACGGACAAGGGACAAAAATATGGAAGATTCGCCTTATGAACAAGGATGTCTGAATTTTCAATAAGATAAGATGCCAGCTCCACAGCCTCGTTTAAAAGCGTCGGGTTGCTGGCCAGGCTGGTAAGGTTTTCGTCCAGCGATTGGCCAGGTGGTTTGTTGTTCCAGAGAGTGAAGGTAAACATAGTGAGAACATCTTTTTCTTCACTTGAAAAGTTTTGTGCTGTATGTCCTGCCTGGACAGATTGCAAAGTGGAAAGCAATATCTTTAATTGCCATGGTGAATTATGGTGGCACATGCGCCGTAATCCCTTGCTAATTATTGATTCGTCAGGTTCCCGAAATTTTTTTCCAACTCCGGCTTGCGCACATAATCTGGCCCATGACCCCTTTTTATAGATATCATCGAGTTCCAAACGATGATAGTTGAGAAAATTTCCCATTGTAAGTTGCATGCCTGTTTCCACAGCAAATGTACCAATGCGCCGGATAAGTTGATTCCTGTTTGCATGGGTCAACGCATGGCGGATGTTGTCCAGTACATACTTTTGTGCCTCCTTCTCCATTTCAATCACACAACCGGATGGTAAAGAGGGAAAAGATTTTTCAATTTCATCTTCAACTCTGTTTGATGTCTGACCCAGCAACGCCCGGAATCGTGCTTCAAAGTTAAATTTCCGGTGGGCTTGGCCAATAAAATCAAGAACAGAGAGGTGGGGTTTGTTTTCACACAGCCGCAGGCCACGACCCAGCTGCTGAAGAAATACGGTCAGGCTTTCGGTCGGTCTGAGAAACATGACCGTGTCGATTTCAGGCATGTCCACACCCTCATTAAACAGATCAACTACACAAAGAAAATTGATCTCTAAATTTTTTAGCTTGGCAATTGCTTTCTTTCGTTCATTAACCGGTGTATCTGCAGTGAGTGCCATGGCCTGTATCCGGTGTTGTTGAAACTGGGCCGCCATGTACATGGCATGTTTTTTATTGACACAAAAACAGAGTCCACGGGCACTGCTGATATCCAGTAAAAGCTCCTGCGCCTTCTGAATAATCAGTCTTGCCCGAATATGATCACCTGTTATTAATGCCATTTCCAATTCGTGTTGGACATATCTGCCCCGTTGCCATGTCAATTGTGAATAATCGACACAGTCTGTTATGCAAAAATACTGGAATGGAGAGAGCAATCTCCGGTTTATGGCATCAGGCAGCCTGATTTCTGCACAGATGCGGTGATCAAAATATTGAAGAATGTCTTCACCATCTGCGCGTTCAGGTGTTGCTGTCAGGCCGAGCAGAATCTTTGGGGTAAAATATCGGGTCAACTCGCTGTAACTGCCGGCTGGGGCATGATGGGTTTCATCAATGATAATAAAATCATAAAAATCAGCGGGAAGTAGCTTCCAGAGCTCCCGGGACCTGAATGTTTGCACTGAAATAAAGAGCTGTTCCAGATGATCAGGCGTATTCGCGCCAACCCAAAGTTCACCAAAATTCTGATCACGCAGAATATTTCGGAAAACAGCTCGCGCCTGTCGAAGTATTTCTTCCCGGTGCACCACAAAGAGGAGTCGGCAGGAGCTGTGCTGTTTTTGAAATCTCTTGAAATCAAACGCCGCAATCACTGTTTTTCCAGTTCCAGTGGCTGCGACTATCAGGTTTCTATTCCTGCTGTGAAGTTGTCGCTCCGCGATCAGTTTGTCTAAAATTTCCTGCTGGTAGGGGTAAGGCGTGATATCAAAGAAAACAATATGATTTTCCTGATCCGTACGAGAATTACTCTTTTCCTGGCGTAACGCCTTATCCAGGCGGGGAAGGTCATTGGCTGATATTTTTTCAAAATCTTTTGATAACTGGTAGGTTTCAAAGGTGGCATTAATTTTTTGCCAGAGATGGGGCGTTTCGTACTGGCATATTTTCACGTTCCATTCCAATCCATCGGTCATGGCAGGGTTGGAAATATTTGATGAGCCCACATAGGCAGTGCCAAAGCCGCTGTTACGATGAAATAGATAGGCCTTGGCATGGAGCCTGGTCCGTTTTGTATCAAAGGATACTTTAACTTCCGCATTGGCCAGTTCCAGAATATACCGAACAGCTTTCAGATCAGTCGCACCAAGATATGATGTGGTAATTATACGTAATTTACCGTGCTTAACAAATTCCTCCAATTCATCTTTTATGATTCTGAGGCCACTCCACTTGATAAACGAGACCAGAATGTCTATCCGGTCAGCATGAAGGATTTCCTGTTTTAACTGAGAAACAAGTGAGGGGTCGCCAGAAGTTGCTGTCAGCAAAGAACTGATTGATAAAGGCGTTTCGGGTTTGGGATGCCTTGAAAAAAGTGGGTCATATATTTGTAAAAGTCGATCCCCTCTGTTGTTTACTGTCACCTGCTCAACATTGGAATCGTTGATGCATGACGCTGCGCTTTCTATAAGCCGGTTACAGGCCGCGATCTGTTTTTCCAGTTTATCGTTTCCTGTCATACGGCCTAAAAACTCATTGAGGACTTTTCCGACATATTGAGACAGTATAAAATGACTTTCGGCGGGATCAATTCGCTCGATTATTGCCTGAAGTTCTGGTGGGAGCGCTGCAAGCTCTTTTTTTAGGGCTTTAGTTACAATCTCTTCATACAATCCAGGTGAAATCGCCATTCTTTTATCCTTTAAACAGCTTTTTCATTCGAACACCTCCCAGTGGCCACCCTTTGCCGGGCCAAACCGTTTCAAGTGCTTGCCGGCTTTAAGCGGCGCAGTCTGTTTTTCGACTGCCCCTGGGTTAAACCAGGTTTTTCAGCCATATTTATGGCCGAAATATGGGGCTCAGCTTTGATCATGGTAAGAATTTTCTCCGAACTTTTCTCAGGCTCTATGCCTACTCCATCAACTGAGAATGAAAAAATCACCCGCAGGCCGGTTTGTTCATAGCGCAGTTCCGGCATGGGAGCTCCAGCGTCCTCACATGCCTGCATAATGCGTTCAATGCCCCGCCACCAAATCTTCTTTCAGGGATCGAGGTGCTAAAACAGAAGGATTTAATTGTTGAATGCCAATTATCAAAAATAGATTATAATGTCAATCCAGATGGTTAATAAAAAATGATGCCTTTTAAGTGCCAAAATTTTCAAATGCGGGGTCAGGTGTAGCGCCCGGCCAAAGGATTTTCGGGTAATACCAGGTTGCGAAACCCGGCGTGTCTGAATCAATCCCGATAGAAATGCGGCCGAACAGCGATTTTAGAGACGAAGAAAACAGGGAAACGGTGCCGGGGGTGTACGAAGATGATTGTAAAATAAATTTTTATCATTCTTAGCTTTCATCTTTTACCCAGGATCGCTGATACATGAATTTAGCAATGTACAGAAATGGCGTATCGATGGCGGCGACAATCCACTTAAGAATATATGTTGTGGCCAGAATCTGCAGAAATTCATCCGTTGGCAACAGGCCCCAGAAGGCGATGCCTGTAAAAATGACAGAATCGAGCAGTTGACTGACCATTGTGCTGGCATTGTTTCTAAGCCAGAGTGTTCTGGTGCCGGGCAACCGATGTTTCCAGAATGAATAGGCCCATACATCATGCAGCTGTGAAACAGCATAGGCAACCAGGGACGCAAAAGCAATTCGCGGCAGGAGCGAAAAAATATTTTTCAGGCTTTGCTGAATTAAATCAAACTCGTTGGGCTTGAATGCCAGGGCGATATTCATGATAATAACTGTGACGATAAGAGAAAAGAACCCGATATACACGGCTTTTCGCGCGTCCTTTCTGCCATGGTTCTCAGAGAGGATATCTGTCACCAGAAAAGAGGAGGCGTAGGTAATATTACCCAGGGTTACTCCGACTGAGACGAGATCAACCATCTTCATCACCTGGATATTCGCAAGGATTGTCGCAATCGGAATCCATACATAAAGCCCGGTTTTTCCAAAGACGCGGTAGGCAAAAAGAATCGAAAAAAAATTTGCAGCAAGAAGGATGAACCAGAGTGACTCGTTTGAAAAGGCGAAAAATACCGCGTTGATTTCAGTCATAAAGTACCTCTTTTGATAGTGTCTGGGCGTCAAGAGGCTACTTACGAAGAAAATCAATACGTACACTACCGGTTTTGATAAGGCGGGTAGCCGTGACCGCCATGAAATATCATTTGAAACAGTGCAGAAATATAGCAGACAATGATTTCGTCGTCAACAATAATGAAAATTATGATAATCTATTGATATAATGTATTATTCATATGGCGATAAAGGCATTTGGGGCGGCAATTGCGGCAATCTTTTGAAATATGCGGGGGGATCAATACCGAAGGCCAATGTTCGGCCATCGGTATTGGGAAAACAAGATAATTGTGGCTTTTCCGATTAATGCGTGCCGGGTCGCAATAACGGGGATGCCAGGATCCGTGAAAATTTCGCTTGACTCTGGCCGCACTGTCAGTGCAGGATAGTAATAAATTATTTATAATATATTATTACATTTCAAATAATCACTTTAAAAATAGCAGGTAAGACGAGATGAAATTCAGAAAAGCCACCTATCATATCCAGGTCGCCGACCTTCTGCGGGATATGATCATGACCGGCAAACTGACCGAGGGCGACAAGGTCAACGAGGGCAAACTGTGTGAGACAATGGGGATCAGCAAAACGCCGTTACGGGAAGCCCTGCGGGTGTTGAGCGTGGAAGGGTTGATCGAACTGGTTCCCAACCGGGGCGCGTTTGTTACAACACCGACCCTGGAGGAGATTACCGAAATGTTCGGCGTCATGGGGCTGCTCGAGGGGTTCTGCGCCCGCTCGGCATGCGAAAAGATGGACGATTCAGCGTTTGATCGTCTGGAAAAACTGCATGCCCGGCTGGAAGAAAAATTCGACCGTCGCGACCAGGAGGGGTATATTCATGCGAATAACCGCTACCATTCCTACCTGCAGGAACTTGCCGGCAATCGGACACTGAACCAGATTATCAGCGGACTGCGCAAGAAAATATTGCTCTACCGGTTCCAGTCTCTCAATCTTTCTGAAAGGTTCGAAAAATCGATAGAAGAGCACCGGGAACTGATCGAGGCCTTCCGGGAGCGCAACCCGGATAAAGCGGAAAAATTAATGAGTACTCATCTGAAAAATCAGGCCGGTGCATTGATCTGTCTGGCTGAAAAATCACCAGTAGAAACCCGTAAGATGATTGACTAAATAAAACAAGATGATCGGTTGAATAAAACAGCCGGGAGTAAGATGCTGTGGAGTGAACAATGAAATGGACAACGATTTCAAGTTGGTTTGACGATACGGTCTCACGATACGGATCCAAAACAGCCGTTCAGTTTTTGCGAAACGGCCGGATCGAGACACTCCTTTCCTATTCGGAGCTGAGCCGTGATATTAATGGATTTGCAGGGGTGCTTCAGTCGCAGGGGATCCTAAGGGGTGATCGGGTTATTCTGCTGCTTCAAAAATCGCTCATCGCCCTGACGGCGCATCTGGCGCTGCAGAAACTGGGGGCCATCTCCGTACCGCTGAATCCGGGATTTAAAAAAAACGAGCTTGACTACCTGCTCAACGATGCCGATGCAAGCCTGATCATCCTGGACCCTGAAAAAGCGGAATTAATCGGTGAGATCCAACCCGGCCTCCGCCAGATCGTCGTATCCACCCGGCTTCCGTATCAGGATCTCGATTTGTTTAAATCCGCACCCGCGGCACCGATTGAGACAGCGATCAAACCGGACGACCCCGGCCTGATTATTTATACGTCCGGGACGACGGGAAATCCGAAAGGCGCGATGCTTACCCAGAGGAACCTGGTCCACGATGCCCAGAACATCATATCGATCTGGGGGATTTGTGACACGGATGTCCTCTGCCATGCGCTGCCGCTTTTCCATGTCCACGGCCTCTGTTTTGCCGTTCACACCCTGCTGCTGTCCGGCGGCCAAATACTGATGCTCGATGCTTTCCGGCCGGATGTGGTCATCGATGTCTTGTCCGGCAAAACCGGCGATGCCACCTGCACGGTCTTTATGGCCGTGCCCGCAATGTATACCAGGCTGATGGATACCATGGCAGACCCGATTCCTGACTTTGGCCATATCCGCCTGTTAACCTCCGGTTCCGCACCGCTGCCCGTGCCGGCGTTTGAACGGATAAAAGCGACCTTTGGCCGCGAACCGGTTGAACGCGAGGGGATGTCTGAAACCGGCATGAATTTCTCCAATCCGCTGGCCGGCGTTCGCAAGCCGGGAGCCATCGGTCTTCCCCTGCCGGGTCTTGAGGTTCGGGTCGTCGATCCTGAAACCCATGCCGATGTCGAGCCGGGACAGGTCGGCGAGCTGTGGCTCAAGAGCCCGTCCATCACGCCCGGCTACTGGCGCAAACCGGTTGAGACCGCCGCCACTTTTGAAAACGGATGGTTTAAAACCGGCGATCTGGGAAAAGTTGATAACGACGGGTATTATTACCTGACCGATCGGATCAAGCATATTATCATCACCGGCGGCGAAAACGTCTCGGCCAGGGAAGTGGAGACGGTAATCAACCAGGTCGGGGACGTGGTCGAATCCTGCGTGGTCGGTATTTCCGATGAAAAATGGGGCGAAAAAGTCGTGGCGGTGGTGGTGGTAAAACCGGAAAGCACGGTGACCGAAGCGGAGATTATCGCCTTTTGCCGGGAGCATCTGCACGACTGGAAATGTCCCAAGCGGGTTCTTTTTCAAGATGAGATTCCGAGGAACACCATGGGAAAGATGTTGAAGGAGGCGGTGAAAAAATATTTCTAGTGATTGATTCACTATGCCGGGAGAATAGATGGTGGGCTATCTGATTGATTTTGCGGATGCCGAACAGGCGGCATTTATTTTTTCATGGCCACCAGTGAGGCAACCGGTCCGCCGGTTTCGCGGTAGTAGAGGATATTCAGCGATAAAAATGCGTGGAGCAGCTCATTTTCCCCGAGGAGATAATCCCGGCACGTCGGACCCTTGTCAGACCCGGGTTGTTTTTCCAGATAGCTTTCAAAGATAAGAATCCCGCCGGGGGCCAATCCTTCGATCATCAGCGGAAAGAGACGCCGGCTTAGAAAACGGATATTGCAAATCAGGTCATACCGGTCCGGCCGGATATCAAACGTATCAAGATCAGCGCAGACCGGGTGCAGGTTCGGGGAACGGCCGGCCAGCCGCCTGAGGGCCACGTCCGAAATATCGACCGCATCCACCGAAAAACCGAGCCCGGCTAAAAAAACCGAATTTCGACCGGTCCCGGCGGCAATATCGAGCGCCCTGCCTTTACGGCTTAATGCCGCGTAATTTTTTACAATGCGGGAAGGCGAAGATGGCGACTGGCGGCGATGATATTTCGCATTCCATTTGATCCGGTCCCGGTGCATTGCCGACTGACTATATCTTGCCGGAACGGCCGTCGTCGCACGGCTCACCCATCGTATCCATTCTCGAATCCTCGGCGCTGAAGCTGGCCTCGCACACGTCCAGGGGCTCATCTATCAGCATGGGCCGGCCGCAGCATTCAGGCACTTTTTCCACATCTTCGGCCACTTCCCGGATCGACCCGCATTTCTGGCATTCGTATTTTATGGTTGAAGCCATTGTTCTCTCCTGTCATGAACCGGCATGGTACGGTTCGGCGCAATGCCGGAATACGCCATATAATTATAGATATTACAAAGTAGCATACCCTCATGGGTCAGATCAAGGGCATCGGTGACCGGTCTTTACCGCAGATGCCCGGGATAGATTGCGAAGCAAACGTCGCTCTTTCAATAAACGGACGGACCGGACAATATCTTCCGAAAGATTCAAGGTTTTTTTACGCCGGGATAAAGTGTCTTATGGCTGTCTATATACCTTGTCCGGAGACGTTTAACCAGGTTGTAATACTGAAAAGCTTGTCTATATGGCGGGTGAGTTGCCGGGGAGTGAAAAACTGACCCGAACCGATGCGGCCGAAAAGCCGGGCTGCATCGGTTTTATTATCGGGTCATGATTGTCGCTGGAAACGGAATGGATGCGAAAGAGATACCCCATCCATCATATATATTATTTTTTTCCATAGTTTATCTGATAAGCGTTTTTCTTCCCACGGTAGCCAGGCCAATGAGGCCAACGCCAAAGATCATTGTGGCAAGAGATTCGTCAACCGGAATAGATAATGCGTACCCTGTGGCAATAATGGCGGTCAGGGAAACCAATAAACCGATCTGTTTCATATTTTTCCCCCTCTGTATCCATGGTTCTCAATCCATGGTTCTTAAATTAATGCTATGTTAATTATGCAAACGGGGTGCCAACGATTTGTATGAAACATACTTTTAAAATATGGTCATCGTATTTGTTGTTAAATCAATTCGTAATCAGTTTATTAAAAAATTGTTTGAATCAATTTTCATGTCGTTGGAACTTATTTTCAGGGGAAACTATGAAAAAAAGGTAATAGTTTTGGGCGGATTTGTGGATATTATTTCATAGTTGCTGGAAAAGTGGAGATGCCTGTTGGATTTTTCTGATGACCCTGTTGGATTGTTCTGATGGCATGGATGCGGGTTAGGAGAAAGGCGGCCGGGAAACGATGGGCGTGGAAGTGGATTCCAACGGC
>QNYZ01000019.1 GCA_003973265.1 Deltaproteobacteria bacterium
TCTCACCGCCGGTTTTCAATCCCGGAAAACCGACGCTGAATCAGATTCACCCGATGAAACAATCCGCCTGGCCGTCATCGGCCGCCCCAATGTGGGCAAATCATCCCTGGTCAACCGGATCCTTGGCGAGGAACGGGTCGTGGTCAGCCAGGTTCCCGGCACCACCCGGGATGCCATTGACACGCCCTTTCAATTCAATGAGCAAAAATATCTGATAATCGATACGGCCGGTATCCGCCGCAAGGGCAAGGTGCATCAACGTCTTGAGAAATTTTCCATAATTAAAGCCCTGCGGAGCCTGGACCGATGTCACCTGGCGCTGGTGGTGATAGACGCAGACGAAGGGATCACCGACCAGGATATCAGCATCGCCGGATACGCCCATGAGCGGGGCTGCGGCTGTATTTTTCTGCTGAACAAGTGGGATCTGGTTAAAAAAGACACTTATACGGCCGATCAGTATATCGAAAACCTGCGGTCGGCGGCCAAATTTCTCAATTTCGCACCGGCGATCACCATCTCCGCCAAGACCGGCCTTCGGATACGCAAAATTTTTACTCTCATCAACAAGGTCTACGGCCAGTATGCCGTGCGCATCGATACCGGCCCCCTGAACCGGATTATTGAACGGGCTGTGACCCGAAACGAACCGTCACTGCATCGGGGCCGGCGGATCAAGTTTTATTACACCACCCAGATTTCTACGAGGCCGCCGACTTTTCTGGCCTTTGTCAATTATCCCAACGCCGTCCATTTTTCGTACCGGCGTTACCTGATGAACCAGATCCGGTCGGAAACCGGGCTGACACATACGCCCATCCGCCTCTACTTCCGCAAACGGGGAGACCGCCGCAACTCTTCGAAATAGATCACGAAATAGATCATATGGATAGGCAAAGGAACAAAAACCGGTTTTCACCAGGGCACAAAGGCGCCAGGAAAAGGCCTCTGCGTCTCTGCGTTCTGGGGGGAAAAATAAACCAGACAGGTGGGCGCCATGCCTTCCGATAGCATTCAAAACCCCGCCGACGACGCCCGCCCCCTGGCCGAACGCCTCCGCCCCCGCACTCTGGACGAATTCGTCGGTCAGCAATCGGCCGCAGGACCGGGTACGGCCATCGACCATGCCGTCCGGCACGATCACATCTTTTCCATGATCCTGTGGGGCCCGCCCGGCTGCGGCAAAACCACTCTGGCCCGGATTATGGCCCGGGAGACCGATGCCCATTTTGTCCAGTTTTCCGCCGTGCTGTCCGGGGTCAGGGATATCCGGGCCGTCATCAAAATTGCCGAAGAACAGCAGCAGGCCTATCAGAAAAAGACCGTACTATTCGTGGACGAAATCCACCGGTTCAACAAAAGCCAGCAGGACGCGTTTCTCCACCACGTGGAAACCGGCCTGATCACCCTGGTGGGCGCCACCACGGAAAACCCGTCGTTTGAAGTCATCCCGGCCCTGTTATCCCGCTGCCGGGTTGTTGTGCTGGACCTGTTAACGGACGAGGATATCGAGACCATTCTTCGACGGGCCCTGGCCGATAAACAGAACGGCTTTGGCCGCCATGCCATCAGCGTTGCCGACGACGCCCTGGCCCACCTGGTTCAAATTGCCGACGGCGATGCCCGCACGGCTTTAAACGGCCTGGAGCTGGCCGTATCCCTGGCGATTGCCGATACCAGTGGCCAGCCCTTCGAAATAACGCTGGAAGACGTGACCCGTGCCCTGCAGAAAAAAGCCATGCTATACGATAAGGCCGGTGAGGCGCACTTCAACCTGATTTCCGCCCTGCATAAAAGCCTGCGGGGGAGCGACCCGGATGCAGCCCTCTACTGGCTGACCCGCATGCTGACCGGCGGCGACGATCCCCTCTATATCGCGCGCCGGATGGTCCGGTTTGCCGCCGAGGATATCGGCAATGCCGATCCCAATGCCATGACCGTGGCGCTCAACGCCATGGAAGCCTATCGGTTTCTCGGCTCGCCCGAAGGCGACCTGGCCCTGTCCCAGGCGGCCATCTACCTGGCCACCGCCCCGAAAAGCAACCGCATCTATACGGCCCATAAAGACGCGGCCCGAATCGTCAAACAGACCGGTTCCCTGCCCGTCCCGCTCCACATCCGCAATGCGCCCACCCGGCTGATGAAAGAGATCGGGTATGGCAAGGGGTACCGCTATGCCCACGACTACAAAGGCGGGTTTACGATCCAGGATTACCTGCCCGACCGGTTGAAAGACCGCCGTTTCTATCATCCCACAGACCGGGGATACGAAAAAATCGTCAAACAACGCCTCGACGGCTGGCGCCGGATCAAGGCCGGCCAACGCGCCCGGAAAGGCGGCGGCGACAAAAACCGCCCCGGTAAACAGCCCCGGCCACCCGCCGGTAAATCAAATTGAAAATTATGGGAAATGTGCGTATAGATATATAAACCACGACACGAGATGATGGAGGCACCCATGTCCTGTTACTTCAGACACATGAAAGATGTCCTGGCCGAAGCCGGAATCGAAGTGACCCCGGAAAACAAGAAAAAGGTCGATCAGGCCATTCACCGTCTGGTGGCGGTCGAATACAAGGATTGTTCACCAACATGGAAGGCGGTCAAGGACCATATCAAAAACGACGAAGCGGCCCGGAACGCATTTATCGATAAATTAAAACAGGCAGTCTCGGCTGATTGATCGCGGACCGGAACGGAAAATAGCCCATGACGGATAAAACAGGCAAAAATACGATGGAAACCGCCGTTTTCGGGGCGGGCTGTTTCTGGGGCGTCGAGGAGATTATTCGTAATATCCCCGGCGTTATGGAGACCACCGTGGGATATTGCGGCGGCAATACCACCGATCCGACCTACCGGGAGGTTTGTCTCGGTACCACCGGCCACGCCGAAGCAGTGCGCATCCGCTTTGATCCGGCCGTTGTCTCTTATGAAACCTTGCTTGACTATTTTTTCCGGCTTCACGACCCCACCACGGTCAACCGCCAGGGAAACGATATCGGCAGCCAGTACCGGTCGGTGATCTTTTATCAGAGTGACACCCAGAAGACCCTGGCCGAAGCGAAAAAGCAGGCCGTCGATCAATCGGGAAAATGGAAGACCCGGGTGGTGACGGAGATCGCCCCGGCCCTGCCCTTTTATCCGGCCGAGGATTATCACCAGGATTACCTGCAGAAAAATCCCAACGGCTATCATTGCCATTTTTTGAGAGATTGAGGGGGGGGTAAGGTAAATGTTCAACGTAATCCGCACCCGGTACGGCTCTTGATCCAGAAAAACGGAAACTTCCCATCAAACAACGGGCGCAATGCCTGGTTTGGCGGCCAGCCTTTGCTCGTAACAAGTCGAAAGGTATCCGCGGCCTGTCTGTGACCCGTGGCCACATACCGTTTGCCTTTTGTATCGTCCAGAGCCTGAGCTGAAATTCAATCACGGCCGTTGAGCTATCAATTTCAAACATTGATCCTGTGGCCGCTGACAATTCTTTGTCTTTCCGGCTTCATTTTAAAAACCTGCACGTTGCAATTTTCAGTAACCACGTGATATATAGTTGAAATATTCTAACTGCAAAAATGACCAAGGAGGAGATCATGGCCACCCAAGACACCTGTTGTTCAATCGCTCCCTATTTTAAAATTTCAAGCGGCAATCTCGCGGCATTTAAGGCGTTGGGCGAAGAATTTGTTCAAAAAACAGAAGGCGAGGAAAAATGCCTCTACTATGGATTTAGTTTTGACGGGGACATGGCACACTGCCGGGAAGGGTATGCGGATGCCGACGGTGTCTTGACCCATCTCGAAAATGTGGGCCCCTTGCTCGAAAAAGCCCTTTCAATGTCAAAACTGGTCCGGCTGGAAATTCATGGACCGGAAGCAGAACTCGGCAAGCTCAGGAAACCGCTGGCCGATTTGAACCCCCAGTTTTTTACCCTTGCAAATGGGTTTCGTAAATAGAAGTCACCACCATCCCAACTATTTTTCAGGGATAAAACAGACAAAAATAACGGGGCCGCTATCGGGTTCCTGGTTATACCGCCCATGATGGCGGCCCCCTTTTTTTAAGCTTACAGGTTGGCATTTTATGAGTCGTAACGCATATGATAAAGCCACAGCCGCTTTTGATCAGGGGTGGTATTGTGCCGAAAGTGTGTTGAAGGCAATTGCAGCCGAAACAGGTATCACATCAAAGCTGATTCCGAAAATTGCTACCGGGCTTTGCTCCGGTATGTCAAGAACATGCGGAATGTGCGGGGCATTGTCCGGGGGGATTCTGGCTCTTGGCATCGTATACGGCAGAGAAACCAATGACGACTCCGTCGAAAAAAACTACGCTGCGGTCAGGGCGTTAATAGAAAAATTTGAAAATAGGTTTGGTTCTGCAAACTGCAGGAAGCTTATCGATTGTGATCTGGGAACAGAGGCGGGTCAACGTAAATTTTCAAAGAATAATCTCCACCGTGGATGTAGAGAATATACGGGAAAAACCGCTGAATTTGTATCTGAAATAATTGCCACGGGCAGAAATCAAAAATAGAAAAGCACGCGCTTTCCCTGGGAGGACAAAGAAATGAAAAAACCTACCGGCACCAGTTCGTCAGTCCGGTTTCCGCTTCCCGTTGCAGCCTGTCCAGCATCCGGGGCGAGTTAAACAATTTTTCACACAGCTCGCATTTCCGGTACTGGATAATCTCACGGGCCTTAAACCCGGCGAACGATGCAATCGCTGTAATGCCCAGATTCCGAATGTGATTGTACAACCTGTTTTCTTCACTTTTCCTGAAGAGCGTATCAATACCGGTATTCTTCAGATTTCCCAGCAGAAAAAAGTCCGTCCGCATAAAATGGCTGCCCGCATCGCAGCAGGCAAACATGTCAAGGTTCGGCGCAAGATACGGGTTCATGGAGCAGCAATTGGCCTGATAATCGGTTCGTATCGGCGTGCGGTCAAATGCGGCCGCCCGGCCGGAAAAAATCACCGGTTCCGGGAAAAACTTAAGGTGATGCGTTCTCAGCCAGGCCTCAACGACATCATCCGCCTTGGAAAAATCGGTGACAAAGGAGATGAAATATTCCAGGCCGTTTCGCCGGCAACTCTCGGCGGCCTGGAGAATATTTTCGCGGGCAATATGTTGCTGGTGCCACCGGCTGCAGCTGATGCGCATCTGGGACAATCCGCTTTGCAAAAGTCTGCGGACAACGATATCGGCCAGGGGCGGGGTTTTTGCCCAGAAGGCGTTGGTGACTACCCGCGTATAGATATCGTATTGCCGGCACAAACCGATCAGTTCACAGATATCATCCAGATAGATCAGCGGCTCGCCGGCGGTAAAACTGATTCCCTCAACCTTTGCGGCGGCCATGCCCGTAATGATCTCTTTTGCCCCGGCCAGCGTCATCTTTGAATTATCGGGGACCGCGTCTGCCGCAACGCAGTGTTCACATCTGATATTACAGCGTGTTGAATATCCGAAAGCAATTTTTCGCATCCGCTTGTATTCCCCCATCCTTTGATCTGACCAGAATATTCTTGTGACCGCTCATCTGCCATGGTAGAAAGCCCTCGTTTCTTCATACCAGAATATCACGGAAATAATAACCGCCAAGGCAAAATGAATGACGGACACGCAAAACTTCCATATTGTTTTAGTGGAACCCGAAATCCCCCAGAATACCGGTTCCATCGCCCGGCTGTGCGGCGCAACAAACACGGTGCTTGACCTGGTTCATCCGCTGGGATTTTCAACCGATAATAAATATCTTAAACGGGCGGGTCTGGATTACTGGAAATTCGTCGATATCCGGTATTGGGAGTCTCTGGATATTTTTCTTACGGCCCATGAAGAAAAAACGCTCTACTTTTTCACGACCAAAACCGACCGGTCTTATGTCGATGCGCCTTTCAAACGCGGCGACTATCTTCTCTTCGGGAAAGAGACAAGAGGGCTTCCGGAAACCGTCTTAGCCCGTTACGAAAACCGCTGCTACACCCTGCCCATGGCCAATCCGAATATCCGCAGCCTGAATCTGGCCATGACGGCCGGGATTGTCTTATACGACGCCCTGCGCAGGAAATAATAACCAGATCAAACGTCCGATATTGTCTTTAAGCGTCTGCAAAGCATATCTTTGATCAAACTCGAAATTCGAGTGACCTGAAAACTGGCGGACCGTTCCATCCCTCCGTTGATCATCATGAAGCCACTTTCTATTTTACAAGTCCGCGCCGCCTTGATGAAATCATAAAATAAAATCAAAAAATATCCCCTGAAACTGGAAACATCATCCGCAATGCTTATACTGTTCGGCATCGGCCGGTATTCTGGTCACAGCGATGCACTCAACGCCATTGATGGAGGCATGATTCATGGGCAAACTTTTATTTTATCGATTTTTCAGCGTGCTCTTCTTATCCTTTTTCCTGGTAACCGGCGCAGCCGCTTCAGACGCGGAAACGGAAATCCATCTGGATGTAAAAACATTTACCCTGGAAAACGGTATGCGCTTTCTGGTCGTCGAGCGCCATGATACGCCCCAGGTGGCCTGTCGCCTGGCCATTCGCGCGGGGTCTGCCCTGGAGACCGCCGGTGAAACCGGCATTGCACATATGTTGGAACATATGATGTTCAAAGGAACGAAAAACTTTGGCACGCTCGACTGGAAAAAAGACCTCCAGCTCCAGACAGAAATCGAGACCACGTACCAGGTCATTAATGCCGAGCGCCACAAGCGCCGGCCCGATCCGGCCCTGATCAAGAAGCAACAGGAAAAAATGGCCCGATTGCGGCGTCAGGTTCAGCAGATTTACGTTCCCCAGGCATTTTCCTCGCAACTGGGTAAAAACGGCGCCGTCGGCATCAATGCTTTTACCACTCAGGACCAGACCCAATTTGTCATGTCGATCCCTTCAGACATGATTGAGCAGTGGTTTTCCATTGTCAGTGAACAGATATTCGAGCCGGCCTGGCGGGAATTCTATGTTGAAAAAGAGGTGGTTCAACGGGAGTGGGCCTATCGATACATCAACAATCCCGGTGGCGCGGCCTGGCTCGATTTATATGCCACGGCCTATACGGCTCACCCTTATCGAAACCCGGTGATCGGATGGAAAGACGATATGAAAAATTTCAGTACCACCATCGCCAAACAATTCCACAACCGCTTTTACCATCCGAACAATGCCGTCGGCGTATTGGTGGGCGATATTACAGTCGAAAAAGCCAGGAAACTGGCCGAAACCTACTTTTCCCGGTACCCGGCCGGACAACGCGCCCCCGAATCGGTCACTGAAGAGCCCCCGCAGCAAGGCCCCGTTGAGCGGATTCGCTATCTGAAAGGCGCCCGGACCCCTCTGGTCCGCATTGCCTATCACGGTGCCCCCATGGGCAGCGACGACTTCTTTGCACTGGATGCGCTCACCATGATCCTGAGCAACGGCCGCAGCGCGCGGATGAACCGGGAGATAATCGATAAGGGGCTGGCCACCGCTGCCTGGGCGTATAATCCCGACAACCGCTATGGCGGCATGATCGTTCTGGGCGGCTCACCCATTGAGCCCAAAACACAATCATCGGCGAATCCGGATGAAACGCAGAAACGGACTGCGTATCTGGCCGCCTGCCGACGGCTTGAAAAACTTTTAATCGCCCAGGTGGATCAATTGAAAACCACGCCGGTTTCCGCCCGGGAACTGGCCCGGCTCAAAAAACTCAACCGCCGGGATTTCATTGACCGTCTGCGGGGAAATGAGGATCTGGCCGGTACGCTGGCCACCCTTGAAGTTCAGATCGGCTGGCAATATCTGACTGCCTATCTCGACAAAATGGCGCGCGTGACACCTGAGATGATCCAGTCCGCCGCCAAGAAATATTTCCGGGATGACAATCGAACCTCGGTCTATATTATCCCCGGCGGCCGTCCGGATCATCCGCCCGAACCCTATGTTGAAAATCGTTCCGTGGGTGTTGAGTCGGCATCAAAGATGGTGCCACCGGCCGATCTCGAGAACCATTCGATCTATCCCACACCTGCGGGATGGCACCATCCGCTCTCTTTTTCACGAAAGCCCAGAAAGATTAATTATCCACCGGCCCAGACGACCGAAATCAGCGGTACCCGTCTATTTTATCTGCCGGATCGTGAGCTCCCCCTGATCGACTTGACCTTAATGGTTAAAGCCGGGGCGGTGGATGTTCCCAAAATCAAAACCGGCCTGACCGACCTCTTGAGCGCCACCATCATCCGGGGGGGCACCAAAGATTATTCCCCCGATGAACTGGCCCGGGTATTGGACGAAAACGCCATCCAGATCTCTGTCAATGTTGGTGATGAGGCCTCAGAGGTCCATTTATCGGTTCTGAAAAGTGACTGGGAAAAAGGATTGGCCTTATTAACATCGATCCTGACCCACCCCCGATTTGATCCCGGGGTGTTGAACACCACGAAGACGAGAGCCGTAACGGCCCTGAAGCGCCAGGGAGGAGATGCCCAGAAGGTGGCTCAGCGGGAATGGTTCATCTGGCACTTCAAAGGCCATCCGTACGGCCGGGATCCGCTGGTCGGGATCGATACCATTCCGACCATTACCCGGTCGGACTTAGCCGGTTTTTTAACCCGTTACTTTGTACCGGCCAACATGGTGGTCGCCGTTTCAGGAGATATCTCCAAAGATCAGGCCATCCAGGGCTTGACCCGACTACTGAATGCATTACCCGAAGGTCCCGCACCCGGGCGGGATATCGTTTCCCCGGCCGATACGCCGCCGGTACTGGCCCTGATCCACAAACCGGGCCAGGTCCAGTCCCAGATCATGCTGGGAATGACCGGCATCCCCCGCACCCATCCCGACTTCTGGAAACTGCACCTGCTGGTCGACATCTTCGGAGGCAATGATTCGATCCTGTACAAGCGCCTGCGGGATGATCTGGGGCTGGTCTACTCCGCCGGTTTTTACCAGACCTATCGGTGGCAGGCAGGGATACTCCTGGGGTATATCGGCTGCAAGGGAGACAAAACCGGCCGGGCTATCGCCGAGACGGCCCGACTCATTAAACAGATGTCGAAAAATGTCCCCAGGTCCGAATTCAAATTAAAAAAGCTGGACGCCCTAAACAGCTTTGTCTTTAACGTGGACTCCCCGGAGGCCCTGGTCACCACATACAGCCGGTACGCCCTGCGGGATGAACCGCTGGACACGCTGGAGAAAATCCAGGCCCAGTTCATTTCAGCCCGGTATGAAGACATGCGTCGTCTGGCCCGGGCTTACCTCGACAGCAGTCGGCTCCAGGTGGTCGTGGTGGCCGATAAAACCATTTCCGTCATCGGGCCGGATGGAAAGAAAATGACGCTGGAGGAAAATCTCAAACGGCTCGCAAAACAGATGGGCCTGCCTTACCGGGAACTGCTCCTGCGCTGATACGCATTGTTACTCGTGTCTCAGGGCGGCTACCGGATCCATACGGGCGGCTTGAATGGCCGGATATAACCCGAAAAATATCCCCACCAGCACAGACATGCCAAGGGGAAGAAGCAGAGACCAGGCGGTGACAGATGTGTTCCATCCAGAAAGCCTGGTGATCGTCCCCACGGCACCCATTCCCAGGGCCACGCCGATCAGCCCTCCGGATA
>QNYZ01000057.1 GCA_003973265.1 Deltaproteobacteria bacterium
ATGCCGTCACGGTGCTGGAGCGTCGCTACCTGCGCAAAGACAACCAGGGCAAGGTGATCGAAACCCCGGAACAGATGTTCAAACGCGTGGCCCACCACATTGCCAAAGCCGAAACCAATTACGGCACAGAGGCCGATGCCCGAGAGATGGAAGAGGCCTTTTACGAATTGATGACCGATCTGAAATTTCTGCCCAACTCGCCGACTTTGATGAACGCCGGACGTCAGCTGGGACAGCTGGCGGCCTGTTTTGTTCTGCCCGTGGAAGACAGCATGGAAGGGATCTTTGATTCGTTGAAAAACGCGGCCATGATTCATAAATCCGGCGGCGGGACGGGATTTTCCTTTTCCCGGCTGCGTCCCAAACAGAGCCGGGTGGGAACCACGGGGGGGATTGCTTCAGGGCCGGTATCGTTCATGCGGATTTTCAATACGGCCACGGAACAGGTCAAGCAGGGCGGAACCCGCAGGGGCGCCAATATGGCCATTTTACGGGTCGATCATCCGGATATTGAGGAGTTTATCGATTGCAAGAAAGAACAGCGGGAACTGAACAATTTTAATATATCGGTCGGCGTGACCGAAGCGTTCATGCAGGCCGTAAACAAAAACGAACCCTACGATCTGATTGACCCCAGAGACGGCCGTAAAGTCGGGCAGCTCGATGCGGCGGATCTGTATCAAAAACTGGTTAAAAGTGCATGGGGCAGTGGCGATCCCGGCATTATCTTTCTGGATCGAATCAACCGGGATAACCCGACTCCGGCCATCGGCCAGATTGAAAGTACCAACCCCTGCGGGGAACAGCCCCTGCTGCCCATGGAGGCCTGTAACCTGGGATCGATTAATTTGTCTAAATTTGTTATTTCAACCGATGAGGGGCCAATGGTAAATTACGATGGCCTGGCCGATGCGGTTCACCTGGCCGTCCGGTTTTTAGACGATACCATCGAGGTGGCCAGGTACCCGCTGCCCGAAATCACCAAGATGGTTCGCGGCAACCGCAAGATCGGTCTGGGCGTCATGGGATTTGCCGACATGCTTTTCCAGCTGGGTATTCCGTATAATTCCGAAGCCGCCATAGAGTCAGCCGAAGCAGTGATGGGGTTTATTCAGGAAGAATCCCATAAAGCATCCCGGCTGCTGGCTGCCGAGCGGGGCCCGTTCGATAACGTTGATCGAAGTATTTATAAGGCCGATCCGGGCAGTGCCCCGAGAAATGCCACGACGACAACCATCGCGCCGACCGGTACCCTCAGCATTATTGCCGGATGCTCCAGCGGTATTGAACCCTTATTTGCGCTGAGCTTTGAGCGAAATGTCATGGACAATGATACCCTTCTGGAAGTAAATCCTTACTTTGAAAAGGTCGCCCGGGAGAGGGGGTTTTACAGCCAGGAGTTGATGGATGAAGTCGCGGCCCATGGAAGTATCCATCAGATGAATGATATTCCTGAAGATGTTCGGGAGGTTTTCGTCACTGCCCATGATGTCTCTCCGGAGTGGCATATTCGCATGCAGGCCGCATTCCAGAAATATACGGATAATGCGGTTTCCAAGACGGTCAACCTGCCGGGTGATGCGACCGAGGACGATGTGCGTAAGGTCTATGATCTTGCTTACAGGCTGGGGTGCAAGGGGGTCACGATTTACCGGGATGGCAGCAAGGAGAATCAGGTCCTTTCCTTTTCCGGCAGCGAAGATACCGCCGATACCTTTATGGCGGCTGTCAAGGACCGGCCGGAAACCCTTGAGGGGTTTACGACGCGTGTCAAAACCGGTTTGGGGCAGTTGTATGTCACCGTGACGGAGTATGCCGGTCAACCCTTTGAAGTCTTTGCGACCATTGGTAAATCCGGCCGGTCCACGACGGCCAAAACCGAAGCTATCGGCCGTCTGGTTTCCCTGGCGCTCCGGTCCGGGATCCGGGTTGAAAAAATCGTAAACCAGCTCAAGGGAATTGGTGGGGAACATCCCGTATTTCAGGAAGGCGGGTTGGTCCTTTCCATCCCGGATGCCATTGGCCGGGTGCTGGATAATCGATATTTAAAAGGCGCCGATGCCGAGGCCGGCGGTAAGGGGGGCAACACGCTCATGGGTGAAACCTGCCCGGAATGCGGGAAAACCATCAGCTTTGAAGAAGGATGCATGACCTGTCATTTTTGCGGGTTTTCAAAATGTGCATAAACAGGGTCTGCCTGGGATTTTTCAAATGAAAAGAAAGTTAACACTATTGATGATTGGAGTATTTTCGATGATTTTTTTTGCATTGCCATCCGACGGCCTGGCTGCCGCCGACACGATAACTGTTTCCATGACAACAAGTAAGGGGACCATTGAAATAGAGCTTAATCCGGACAAGGCCCCTCAAACCGTGGCTAACTTTGTGGAATACGTAAAAGCCGGGCATTATGACGGCACCATTTTCCACCGGGTAATCAAGGGATTTATGATCCAGGGCGGCGGCCTGACTCCAGATATGCGCGAAAAGCCGTCCCGCCGACCGATTAAAAACGAGGCGGACAACGGTTTGAAAAATCTTCGGGGTACCATCGCCATGGCGCGGACCATGGACCCGAATTCGGCGACGGCTCAATTTTTTATCAGCACGGTAGATAATGCATTTCTCGATTTCAAGGCGAAGAATTCGCAAGGGTGGGGATATTGTGTATTTGGGCGGGTGACCAAGGGGATGGAAGTGGTGGACGCCATTGAATCTGTTCCGACAACGACCAAATCCGGCCACCAGGATGTGCCGGTTGAGGCTGTTGTCATTGAAAAGGTGGTCGTTCTTCCTTAATTCCTGATGACATCCTGATCCCGTATTCGCCATGTACCCTGGGTTGCAAAAAGGCGTCCCCCGATATGTAAATCGGGTGCGCCTTTTTTAATTTTACCAATGGAATGACGACAATTTTACCAATGGAATGACGACAATGGTTTAATCCTTATCGTTTTTAACAGGCGCGTCCGTATCATCAGGAATGGCCGCGGGTAAAATCCCCTCCAATTTGGTCATCTGGTGGTAATAATCCCGGACCTCCTGCAATTGAGAAAGGATTTTAACGGATCGGGAGAATACGCCGTAGTAAATTGACTCATCCGGTGTAAAGCCGACATGAATAAACTGGATTCCAACCCCGTTCATCTCATTTCCGGATTTATGGTGGACATATCCCTTCAAAGAGACGGGGCCGACAACGGGGAGATCGATGACCAGGTTCACCTTACCCTCTTTTTCTAACTCGGCTGCCACGCGGACATAGCATCCGTCCAGGGAAATATTGCTGACGCGCCCTTTAATGTCCAGATCAGGGAAGTAGGCCCGTAAGTAAACCGCAAGCCTGAGACTTTTCCGTCGTTCTATTTCGCTCATGATATTTCTCCTGTACCTGAACGGATCCCTTGATTAGGAGGAAGAAGATAATTTATCTGTATATTTAATAAATCTATAATATTTACGGGTCCCGGTCAAGCCAATAAATTCGTGATTTGATAAAATTCAAGTCCGCCAGTTCAAAATAACAGCCGTTTCCGGTTCAGCTTCAAGTTTTTATCAACGGGTTACCCGGCGGGTTGATGGCCGGGTTGTTGTTCGTGAGTACTTCGGGGTTGGTGATCCCATAGATCGTGTAAATAGTACTGGCAACACTTAATGGTTCAAACCAGTACGACCCCGATCCCGGCTTCAGGTAAAGTCGGTTGACCTCTCCGGTACTGGAGACAACGGTATTCCCCACAATACCGGGTGTACGGAAATAATCTGTTCCACCCAGCAGGAAAAAGGATTGCAGGTTGCCATGGTCCCAGCCGTAGGCGGTGTTCAGGTTGACGCCCCGGCCAAAATCACCCATGATCATAATATTGATCTGTCCGCGTTTGTTGACCGAGCGGATGTGGGCCATGGCGGATTTCAGGGCTCTGAAAAGCCCCTCCATCCGGTCCAGGTAATTTTCTGCATCATTATGATCATCCCATCCCCCCAGCCCGGATGTGGCCAGCGTGATGACCCGGGTGTCAGGATTATGGTTCATTATTTTAATAGCGGTTTTAAGTTTTCGTGCAAAACTGTTATTGTCATAATTATCATTACCGAGAGCGGGATCGGGCAGGTTGTCGATCTCGTCAATAAAAGCCTCCATTTCGCTCCTCTTTTGAAAAGCGTCCGTTATCTTATCCGAAAGATTGAGCGCCTGGTTCCTTGCCTGGGCCAGTGCATCCATGGTGTTGGTGTAATCGCGTTCATAGTCTCGCGAAAAGGGGTTGTCGAGGTTTTCGTTGATGGAAATCGGTTGGATATAGCTTATTCGAGGCAGGCCTCCGATAGCGTAAAAACCGGAGTCGCCATCCATTGTCAGAAAAGGCATTTTGGTATTCTGATTAACGATATTATTGTTTTTAAGCACCCATGCGAGATTGGCGAAAATGCCGGAGGCATTGTCGTTGAATGTTCCCCGTTGATTTTGTGTCACGCACGGACCATGGGAGCGGTTATTATTATCCCATCGGACCTGGCTGAAACAGGTCCGGAACACATTCAGGTCATGGCTTGCCAAAAGCGATTCCATAATGTTTCCACCGGCGGCATTCCAGAAACCGTGCGTTGTCGGCACGAGGTTATTGCTGCCGAAATAATCTTCATAACTATTGTATGATAAGTTTCTGAAGCTGTAATAATTTGTAAAATTACCGGCAAGCTCACTGGCACCGCCATAAAGGAAAACCATGATCGTCTGTGGCTGGTTGGTGTAGTAAACGGCCGGATCAAAAGTGACCTGATCAAGCGGCCCGGCAAGGGCACGGCCGGGAAGACCGGGTATCAGGCAGCTGCCACCGGCATACAGGGAAAGTTTTAAAAAGTCGCGACGATTCATTACTGCACCTCCTGGAACATGTACAGTTCGCTCAGTCTTGAAATATAATCCAGTATATCTTCGGCTGCATTTTCACGCCGGGTGTAGCATCCGCCCTCTACAACACTGAAATTATATCGCCATTTATAATCACCATTGCTTCCCAACATATTATTTTTAAACATGGCTGTTTCCTGCGGGGTTGGCTGCCTGTGAACCATAAATTCAAAGAGATAGGATATGAAAGAGTCCAGGGTGGCGCCTGGATTATCCACAATATAGGTGAAACGGTCATTTCCCAGCAGGGGCGGCCGCCAACCAAACGTATTCCAGTCTTCGTAAGTTGTTTCTTCATGTGTCCCGCAGACGTTGCGCATGAGAATTCTTTCCCGGATATATTTGTGATAATGGGCAAATGAGAGGGTGTCCAGCGGGGTCCTTTCCAGCTTGCCCAGTTTGTATTTCATCGAAGATTGATTCATTTCATCCAGGGCTTCGTTGAACCGGTAAAAAGTCATTTTATAGTGCTTGTATTCCAATTTTTTTACCAGAGAATAAAAAAGTTCCTCGGCACTCTTAACTCTCGATGAGCGTAAAAGATATTCTTCGGAAAAAACGATCTGCAACAAAATATCCTGCCAGGTTTCAGGATGGGAAGAGACGATAATATTCGTAACGCGCTGTTTGTTCGTCTCATCATAGTCGGTGAAAAAGAAATCAACCAGGCGACGGACGACGCCATGGGTAAATCCGGCTGATTTAACTAACTCACGATAAAAATCGAATCCGGTGGTAACCGTTGTGCCAAACAATTGCTGGGGATAGGGGTTTTGGTTCAAACCGATGACCAGGGAGTCGTGGTCTTCGTCAAGGTACCAGTTTTGAAGCGCCCTGGCCGCCTTGGGGACATCGGCATCATTAAAGTCAAAGGTATAGATTTCAAGCATCTCCCGGCCGTTATCTTCGGGGCTGCGAAACCTTCGCCAGTTATCCGTGCTGGTCATGTGCAGGTAGGTAGAATACCGCATGCCCACATCATCATTCATATCCATCACCAGCCAGTTATAGACACTGGAAACGTTGGGGTAATGGGAAGAATCCAGCTCATAGGCAGGAGAAAACATGATATTCTGGGTCAGAATATAAGCGATCCAGTTGTGGAGATAATTGATGTCCAGGTATTGCATGGCGTAGAAGCGGGCGAGAATATCGAAGACTTCATACGGGCGCCAGTTGTTATCCTCCCGGTAATAACGCGCTTCATTACGGATTTCATTTTCGACCTGGGCCATATTGTTTTTTGCCACCGAGAGACCCTTACGTATCGAACAAAGGAAATGGCGTGAAGTTATTTTCTGTTTTAATATCGGTGCAGGATAGCCGAAAAACAGGGATGTAAGAAGTTTGTCAGCCACTTTGCGTTTGTCCTGCATGGAGAGGCGGTTAAATTTTGAATCCGAAAGCTGGGTCAGTTCATAGTCGGAAGAAGCCATGTCCGGTCGAAAATAGTAGAGCCCCTCGTATGCCAGGTCAAATTTGGGGTCATCCGAATCGTAGCTGAGATTGCAGGGCCGATTGCCAACGATTGCCGGAAGATACAAAAGATAATCAAAATCAGCATGTGACGCCGGGGCACTGCCAAGGACAAAGGCAACGATGAGGAAGATGCCCATAAATGCAGGTCGAGAGCGTTTTCGGCGGCGTTTATTGCGAACTGCCTGCCAGTGGTCACCTATTCGTTCCATGACAATTGAAACCATAAATTTTTTCTCCAGAATGTATGCATTTCAGTGGACGATTTTTACGATTTATGAGTATTCCAAAGATAAAATAACAAGAAACCGCATCCTAATAACGGATGGGTTAAAAACAGTCAGCGCACAAAAACAGAGCTATCCACGCGTGTCAGAAGAGGTGCGACCGACCCACGTATACCCAATGGCGGATGTGGCGTCAACCCCAAAATCCCTGTATTTTGTTATGGTTTTTCACACCCTTGCTTAAATCATTATGTACTGGAAACCGAAAAAAATGATAAAAACAAGTGAAACCCTAAAGCGTTTGGACTCAACCCGGCAGGAGCGTTTACCGATGCATACAGCTGTAAATTTTTATCATTGAGATAACAAGAGGTCTATTGTCGCAGGAATACAGACCGTATTGTATGAGATGGTTATCGTCGCCTGAAAGGAAATACGGGTACGAAACAGCGGGAATCCAACCCAGACCATGCTGAGATTAAAGTCAAGGTTATCGATGGTTATGGCAATATCGTGAATACGGCGAGGGCCGATATCGGGGCTGTAATACCCACTGGTTTCATTGAAAAAGTCTGATTCAGGTGCTGTCTCATATAGAGTCGATCCACCATGATAGGTAAAGCGTAAGGTGTCGTCCCTGCCATTTGTGAGATAGGATACAAAGGTATCGAATTGTGGATCATCCGACACAGCGTAAAGATGGTATGTCTCACCTTTATCGGCCCGGCGCAGCGTTCTGCTTTCGAATAAAGCGGTCTCCCTGTTTCCATAATCGATCGTGAAAACAAGCGAACTGACAATACCCATCACGGTGCGATTATAATCAATGGGAATGGTGGCTTCAGCCGCATAAACAGTGGGGGAAACAACAAAAAAGAAGATGAAAATAATGAATTTGACCATATTTTTCTATCCGGAGGCAAAGTATCCCCTTCCAGGAGTTACCAAAGCCGGCCCCCCTGGGGACTGATTTTTACTAATATAACAATATGTCGAAAGTCAATAGTGCTATCTTCTCTACTTATGGAAAATCATCATTATACTATGAATATCACCGGTCTCTTTAATATGGGTCCGGCTCCGGAGCGAATTTTCATGTGACCTGTTCAGAATTTTTTTTATCGTCCAGATCGGGTAGAGGAAATAATGATCTGGGAAAATGGTCCCGTCACAGACGAGGCTGAAGACGGGCTCCCGAAATCTTGCTTATTTTTTAGAAACGGCCGGAAACCGTTGATCGTCGTCATCCGTATTCAGCCATCCCTTTCAACTTGTCCACCACCTGGCGGACGTCTGCCAGGCATCAGCGTCTTTTGGGGTTTTTGGTGGCGCAGTCACAACCGCCGGTCTTTTTTTCAGAGATGATTTCGGCCATAATGGTTGATCGGCCATTTTTCAAATAATCCGTTTCGATATCATTGCGGGTATGCCCGAAACAGAAACAGACGGTATCTTCTTTTTTAAATTCCACTTTTCCCGGTAAAAACGGGGCGAATACGTCCGGGTCCGTCTCTTTTTTAGTCATGATCGGTGACTCCTGCCTCATGGTTTTTATCTCTGTTACCGGCCGGTATGCCATTCGGTCGCCCCACGCTAAAAATGGCGCCAAAAAAGAGGGACGGCCGTCCCCAGAGTGAGTTGAAAAAGATAGCGGTCACGCTGACCGCCATGGCGGCCATGGCCCAGACCGGGTAGATCAGGCCCGTGGCGGCCAGGGGGATGCCGGCGCCGTTGAAGATGAATGCCAGAACAATATTCTGCCGCATTTTGCGGTAACTGTACCGGCTGATTTCCCGGGCCGTCAGGGTTAATCCCAGGCGGTTTCCCAGGATGATGATGTCGGCCGACTCGATGGCGATATCGGTACCGCTCCCCATGGCCAGGCCGGTATCGGCCTGCATCAGGGCCGGGGCGTCATTGATGCCGTCCCCGACCATGGCCACCCGGCCGGTTTTTTGCAACATGCGGATGATGCGGGCCTTGTCGCCCGGTTTTACGTCGGCGTGCACTTGGTTGATACCGGCTTTTCGGGCGATGTGCCGGGCGGCCTGTTCGTTATCGCCGGTCAGCAATACGGTTTTGAGCCCCAGGCGCTGCATACCGGCAATGGTTTGTGCTGCATCGTCGCGGAGTTTGTCTCCCAGCGCCACGATTCCTTCGAACCGGTTGTTTTTCGCCACGGCGATGACGGTGCGCCCGGCGGTCTGCAGGGCCTGGATGCGGGTGTCAAACGGTGTGATATCGACGCCCAGCTCTTTCAGGAATGCCGGGTTTCCCACGATGACCGGGGCGTCATCCAGGCGGGCGGTGATGCCCTGGCCGGGCAGTGCTTCAAATCGGGTGACCGCCGGCAGGTCCAGCCCGCGTTCAAAGGCGGCCGTCACGATGGCCTGGGCCAGGGGGTGTTCGGACGGCCCTTCCGCGGCCGCGGCAAGGGCGAGCAGGTCCGCCTCGGTAGATCCGCTGGTTTCGATTTCCCGGATCAGGGGCCGGCCCTCGGTCAGGGTCCCGGTTTTGTCAAAGACAATATGGGTGGCCAGGCGGTAGCCCTGGAAGGCTTCGCCGGTTCGCATCAGGATGCCCTGGTCGGCGGCCTCTCCGGCACCGCGAACGATCGACAGGGGCGCGGAAATTCCCAGAGCGCAGGGGTATCCCATGACGAGGACGCTTAAGCCGGCAAAAACCGCCCGTTGCAGGTCCATCCGGCCGGCGAGGAACCAGGCGCCGGCCAGCCACCCGATAAATGCCAGGACGGCCAGGGATAAAACCGCCGGGGTATAGATGCGCAGAATCCGGTCCACCAGATGGAGCAGGCCGGGTTTCAGCGCGCGGGCGTCTTCCACCTGGCGGATCACCTGGTTGAGGAAGCTTTCCTTGCCCACGGCCGTCACCCTGACGAGCAGCAGCCTGTTGGCGCTGATCGCCAATGCGAGTTGGTTTGCCCCGCGAGCTGCCTCTGCGGATGATCAAGCTGAGTCGATGCAATCGGTACGAAGCTCGGTGCCTTGGTGGTTGATTGGCGTCGGTGTGCTGTTAGGGCTGGCGCTGGTTTTTCAGATGAACGTTAAACCTTGGCGTGCCAATCAGGACGTATTGCAAGCATCGAGAATGTTCAAATTCGCATCCGACCCCAATTTTTTGCTCAAATGTCGTCAGGAGAAAGCCACGAAAAAAC
>QNYZ01000064.1 GCA_003973265.1 Deltaproteobacteria bacterium
TCATGGTCTTTATGGTGAACCGTTAGCTCCCGAACTTTTTTGCCGGAAAACTCCCGGCCGCATTTTGCACAGACCCACGGGAACATCTTGAGTGCCCGGCCCCGGTAGGTCTTTTCCTGCCGCTCCCGCTCCTTCCGAGCCTCGGCAATGATTTGATCCAGTTTGCCGGGATCGGGCCGTGACTGCTTTGTTGACATATCTGCCTCCCTGATCGTCATGTCTGCGTGGTGCTTGGAACTAAAGACGATGCTGATCAATATTACATTTTTACCCGGTAAAAGAAAGCGCCCAGCGGTAGATAATCGTCTCCGCGCACAGGGTGCCGGCGGCAGGCCCGGCCGGTCGATTTTGTTTCAGGGCTTAATACCCGGATCCGGCCCTTCACTCCCGAAGAAACCCGGAATTTCATAATATCGCGGCCATAGCCGGTCAGTTCAGAGCGGGATGGGGCAACGGCGGAATTTTTTTTCGGCATTGGAGCCGAAGAGAACATCCGCCAGGTGGCTTCGTCTCCTTGGACCCATGACGAGAAAGCGGCAATGATTACTTCTCTTGCCAGACAGGTTTTCTCTTTTCGAAAAAGGCCGCAACCCCTTCCTTTGCATCGTCTGTGGTACATAGGCGGGCAAACGCCTCATTCATGTATGCAAACTGTTTTTCGTATGCCATGTCTTCTGATTTGTAAAAAGCAGTTTTGGCAATCTGAACAGCGACAGGACTTTTTTGAGCCAGTTCTTTGGCCCAGGCACGCGCCTCAACATCCAGTTCGCCCTTGGGAACCACTTTGTTTATAAGACCGAGTGACAGGGCTTCCGGGGTACGTATTAAATTACCATAGAGCAGTAGTTCCAATGCTTTTTTACGCCCCACACATCGGGCGACCGGGATCACCGGCCCGACACAATTGAGTCCCACGTTGATGGCGGTCAGCCCCATTCGGGCATTTTCATCCGCAATGACCAGATCTGCCGCCGCGACAAGTCCCATGCCATTTGCTGCGGCGATACCGTGCAGTTGCGCAATGACCGGTTTATCCATTTTGGAAATCGTGACCAGGGGCCGTTCCATGCGTTCTATCCAGGCGCGATATTCCAATGGAGATTTACCGGCAAGCTCGTTGACGTCAATGCCGGCACAAAAAGCTTTCCCCGCGCCTTTTATAAGAATGACCCGGACATCTGTATCGGTCTCCAGATCATCAAGTGCTGCCACGAGTTCTATGGCCATCTGGCTGCTGAAGGTGTTTAAATGATCCGGACGGTTGAGTGTAATTTCTCCGATGTGGGACTCAATTTTTTCAACAATCACTTTTTCGTAATTCATTTAAGAATTTCCTTTCTGCCATGGCACGGAAGGCGTGTTATTTTATTTGAGCGCAATCGCATCAATGTAAAGGGGGGGAAGCGATTTTTTAAATCATCATAGGACAACCGGTGGCGCCGGTCAATTGCTTTTTGAGGCAGGGAAAAAGGGAGAGCACAGGAGGCGTTCCCCCGGCCAGAGAATGTTTGGACCAGAGAATGTTTGGACCAGAGAATGTTTGGACCAGAGAATGTTTGGAATTGTTTGTGTAAGCGATATAAGCGATACGTCTTTTTTTTCCACGATCAGCACATGCGCAGGTGAACTCTCAAACGGTCCGCCAATTGGCGTTCTCAATGGCTCATCAGTGTTTTTCCTTTTGTCGCTACCCCTTCTTTAAACCGGGTGGGGCGCAATGGGTTTTCCCGGGGATTCATCCGGCCGGTTGCAAGGTCGCATATCCGTTTACCCGCTTCGGGTGAGAGCATGACGCCCGCCCAATAACCGCAGTTGAGATAGAATCCGGGGACTTCGGGAACCGGGCCGATCAAGGGCTGATCGTCAGGCGTGTAGACATAGTACCCGGCGGATGTATCCATATCTGGCTGCCGGATCGTTTTTTCGATGGATTCAAAAAAGGGTGTCAGGCGTTTAACCTTATCTATGGCAATGGCGGGAAATTCCCAGTCGGTCGGTACTTTTTCGGTCGGCTGACCGATCGGTTCGTCTGAGTCGACCCACCCGACGAGGATACCGCCCGCTTCGGGACGCCAATAAGAATTATTGTCGACATCCACGGTAAACGGGGCATCTTGCGGAATATCCACCTCGGTTTTGAAATAGACTTTCTGGCGGCGAACCGGTTCCAGCGGCAGGTCGAGGTTGACCATTTTGCCAATATCGCCGGCAAAAGGGCCGGCCGCATTGACGACAATACGGCTTTGAAGGTCTCCCCGGTCGGTGGTGACTCCGCAAACACCCTTTTCATCCAGCTGAATACCGGTCACTTTGGTGTTAATGAAAAATCGGGCGTCGCACCCCTTGGCAAACCCCTGGGTAAGTTCATGACACGATAGCCATCCATCCCGCTGCCGGAATGTGGCGGCCAGCACGTTTGGGGAAATGTATGGGAACCGGGCCAGGATCTCATCGCGCTCAAGAAACTCTGAATCGGTGATTGCCAGCTGGCGTTGCCGGCGAATGTTTTCCTTCAGGTCCTTCACTGTCTCCGGATGATCGGTGAGGAAAAGGTATCCCTGCTGCTTGAGGGAGATGCTGTATCCCGGCAGACCGATGATTTCATCGAAATGTTCGAACATGTCGATGCTCGGTATGGCCAGTGCCGCCATGGCCGGTTCGGCAAACTGGGCCCGGAAGCATTCTGCGGATGCCGGTGTGGTGAGGGTCGACAGCCCGTCGCGCATTTCCAGCAGCACCACATCCATGCCTGCCCGGGAAAGCCAGAAGGCCGTCGCGGTACCCACGATACCACCGCCAACGACAATTGCATCGGTTTTTCCAAAATCACCCTCTGATGGTGTGAAAATCCGTCCCATGTTTTAATCTCCCCTGCAGGGCTTTCGTATAACTATAAATAGCATGTTCAAGCGTTTTCAAAAAGGCCCTGCCGCCGATGTTCAGACAATGACGCCGGCACAATCTGTTTTCCGGGGATATCAGCCTTTGAGACACGGTTTTCGGGCGGCCAGGGTCTCGTCGAGGCGCCGGACCTTGGTGGTCCGGGGTGCTTCGTGGAGGATTTCCGGGGTGTCGGCCGATTCCCGGGCAATGGACCGTATGGCATCAATGAACGCGTCGATACTATCTTTGGATTCGGTTTCCGTGGGCTCGATCATGATGGCGCCATGAACGACCAGGGGAAAGTAAATCGTGGGGGGATGAAATCCGTATTCCATCAGCCGCTTGGCAATGTCCAGGGTGGAGACCTTGTTTTTTTCCTGGATGGCATCGGAAAAGACGCATTCGTGCATGCAGGGCCGGTCATAGGCCAGATGGTACACATCCCGCAGGCGCTCTTTGATATAATTGGCGTTAAGTACGGCCAGCTGACTGACTTTTTTAAGATCGGCACCCATGCTGAGGATATAGCTGCAGGCCCGGACCAGGATGCCGAAATTGCCGTAAAACGTGTGGATTTTTCCCACCGATCGAGGGGCGTTGTCGTCGAGCTCGTAGCGGTCACCGGTTTTGACCACCCGGGGCACGGGCAAAAAGGGTTTGAGCCTGTCGGTCACGCAGATGGGGCCGCTGCCCGGTCCCCCGCCGCCGTGGGGGGTAGAAAAGGTTTTGTGCAGATTCAGATGGAGGACATCAACGCCGGCGGCCCGTATGTCGACGATCCCCATGATGGCATTCATGTTGGCGCCGTCACCGTAGACCAGCCCGCCTCTATCATGCACGATATCGGCGATTTCGCGGATATTTTCCTCGAACAGGCCCAGGGTATTGGGATTGGTCACCATGATACCGGCCGTTTCTTCGTCCATGAGTTCGGCCACGGTTGCCGGATCAAGAATACCCTGATCATTGGACCGGATCGGAACCGGCCGCATGCCGCACAAGGTCGCACTGGCGGGGTTGGTGCCGTGGGCGGTATCCGGAATGAGTACCTTGGAGCGGTGCCCCCCATGGCTTCGATGAAAGGCGGAAATGATCATCATGCCGGTCAGTTCACCGTGGGAGCCGGCCGCCGGTTGAAGCGTCACGGCGGGCAGGCCGGTAATCTCGGCCAGGTAGTGTTCCAGGTCATGCATCAACTTCAGCGCCCCCTGGCACAGTTCCGGGGGCAGCAGGGGATGGGCGCCGGTAAATCCGGGAAGGGCGGCCTGGCGTTCATTGGTCCGGGGGTTGTACTTCATGGTGCATGATCCCAACGGATACAGCCCGCTGTCCACGCCGAAATTCCACTGGGACAGGTGGGTGAAGTGGCGCATCACTTCCAGCTCGCTTAAATCCGGAAAATCGGGCCCGTCGCCCCTGAGACGATCGTCCAGGGGGGCCGGGTCCACATCGCGGCGGGGCATGGAAAACCCGGTTCGGCCGGTGGCGCCCTGTTCCCAGAGCAGGGGTTCATTAAAAACGAGGCCGGTGGTTCCGATACGGTTTTTCATGATGTCACCTCCTTGACCAACAGATCCATGTCCGCCCGGGTGCACGTCTCCGTGACCGTCACCAGGGCGCAATCGGCCAGATCGGAATAATATTTTGCCAACGGCAGGCCGGCGATAATTTTTTTCTCCAACAGCTGTTTACACGTCGCGTCGGCGCCGCCGGGAAACCGGACGACAAATTCGTTAAAAGTGGGACTGTCAAAGGGGAGGGTACAGCCGGCTTTCTTCAGCTCACCTTTGAGATATTCGGCTTTGTCATAGTTCAGGGCTGCCAGTTCGCGGAAACCGGTTCCTCCCAGGAAAGCCATGTACATGGTGGCGGCCGTGGCGCAGAGCCCCTGATTAGAGCAGATATTCGACGTGGCCCGCTCCCGGCGGATATGCTGCTCGCGGGTGGAAAGGGTGAGGACAAATCCACGCCGGCCGTCTTTGTCCACCGTCTGGCCGACCAGGCGGCCGGGCATGCTGCGGACGTATTTTTGTTTGGCGCTGAAAATGCCCAGCCCCGGTCCGCCGAATGCACGGGGAATCCCCAGGCTCTGGCCCTCGCCGCAAACGATGTCGGCGTCGAAACTGCCCGGATTTTTCAGCAGACCAAAAGCCAGGGGTTCGGAAAAACAGGTAATGAATAATGTCTTCGGATCCGAATGGGCCGCATTGCCAACTCTTTCCAGGTCTTCAATGCATCCGAAAAAATTGGGCGACTGAACGGCCACGGCGGCAAATTCGCCAGGTGATCCCAGTCCGGAAAGATCGGTCCGACCGTCCCGGCCAAAGGGAAGTTCCACCACCTCATACCCGGTGGGCGTAAAATAGGTGCGGACCACCCGGCGATAGAGGGGATGAATCGCCGTGGAAATCGCAACTTTCTTCCGCCTG
Source organism: Deltaproteobacteria bacterium (assembly GCA_003973265.1). GTDB lineage: Bacteria > Desulfobacterota > Desulfobacteria > Desulfobacterales > QNYZ01 > QNYZ01. Next base: position 5,313 of record QNYZ01000064.1, read on the forward strand.
GTGATGCGGATCGCCATGAGCAGGGCTTCGGCCAGGGCCGACCCGCCCTCATACATCGAGGCATTGGCCACATCCATGCCCAGCAGGCGGGTGATCAGTGTCTGGTATTCGTAGATGGTTTGAAGCGTGCCCTGGCTGATTTCCGGCTGGTAGGGTGTATAGGCAGTGAATATTTCGGATCGCAGCAGCAGCTGGCGGACCGCTTCAGGGATGAAATGGTCGTAGCTGCCGGCGCCGAGAAAGATTTTGTATTCCGGCGAGACAGCCATGGTACCGGCCAGTTGGTTCATGTGGGTGTCAAGTTCCCACTCACTCAGCGGCGCGGGCAGGTTCAGATCGACCAGACTGCAGCAGTCCCTGGGAATCGTTTTAAAAAGGTCGTCCAGGTTATCCATGCCGATGACCTTCAGCATCGCATCGATATCCTCACGGGTATGCGGTAAATATCTCATGGGTGGTGTCCTTTTTTTTAGGTCATATCCGGTTGCCGGTCTTATGGCCTGTTTTTTCTAAATCATTTCCCTCATCGCCTTCCGGGCCGTGCGGTCCGGCCGGATGTCGTTGACAATGGTGACGTCAATGGCCCGCCTGTGATCTTTCAGCCGTACCCTGTCGCCCGGATTCAGCGGGGTGCTGACCCGGATAAACCCGCAGCAGAGACCGCGCGGGTTAAATCCGGCCGGTTTATCCGGGCTGGCGACGCTGAAAATTTTACCTTGCGCATATCCGATCCCCATGTCGGATACGCAGGTGAGTACCCGGCCGATTTCGTCGCCTTCCCTGTTCAGCACCACCGCCGGATCATCGATGGATACCTTTCGCAGATCGTTTCCTGCAAAGACCAGGGTGTATTTTGGGTTTTTAACGGCCAGCAGTGCCGTATCGCCGATGAATGACTTGGTAAAACGCTGCCCGTCGGCCGCCCAGGGCAGGGCGAAGGTCCACGGGTTGTGGATAAAGGGCCACGGCCCGATATCCTGGTGGGAAAGCGGCAGAACGGCACCGCCCCGGAGAGAATCCCGGGCGGCCAGTCCACAGGCAACGAGGCCCGACGGGAACCCCGCTGCAACGATGGCTTCCCACGCTGCCACAACCTGATCGGCGGCCATGAAGAGTTCAAATCCGAACTCACCGGTATATCCGGACCGGGACAAAAGAATCGGCGTGCCGTTTTTAAGGTAAACCGCCGGCAGATCGCCGGTACCCAGGTGACCCTTGAAGGCGAAATAGGGCAGGGCGGTAAAAACCGCGTCCGGATCGGCCAGGATGTCGGCCAGGATTCTGGCCGAGAGGGGCCCCTGGATATCGATTTTTCCTGTCAGGCCGGTCAGATCGGCAATGGCCACATCATACGGACCGCTATGACCTCTCAGGTGGGAAGCAACCGTTTGTCCCATCCCCGCGTTGACCACGGCCAGGTACTGCGTGTCCGATATTTTATAGACGATGCTGTCATCGATCACCCCGCCGGATTCGTTGAGAAAGGCGCCATAGACACACCGGCCGGTCCGGAGCGGGCGCGGGTCCTTCTTCCCGATGCAGGCATCGAGATTATTGCTGAAGCAACGCTGTAACAGGTTGTGAGCGCCGGCGCCGGTCAGCCGGACGACGGCCATATGGCTGGTATCGAACAGGCCCGCATGGGTCAAAACGGCCAGGTGCTCCTTTTTGACCGAATCATACCATAAAGGCATTTCATACCCGCCAAAATCGGCCATATTCGCGTTTCGGGATTGATGCCAGGCATGCAGTGGGGTTTTGTTTGACATATGTCACCTAAAATCAGGTTGGTAAGGATGGCGGCTACAGGATATAGGGCATCTTCATATTATAGCTTTTGTAGACCACAAACGTTTCCACGGATTGGACGCCGGTAATCGCGGCGACCTCTTCGGTATAAAACTCCAGCAGGCTGAACCCGTCCTTGAGCAGAACGGTCAGGATCAGGTCAAACCTTCCGGTGACCACACACACGGAAACAACCCCTTTGAGCCGGCTGAATTCCTCGCCTTTTTGAACCAGGTTCATGGTTGCCAGTTTGACGCCCACGATCACCGACTGGTGATGGGGAAGGGCTTCCGGATCAATCACGCCGCTGATATTGAGCACGCCTTCCTCGGTCAGCCGATTGACCCGGGAGCGGACCGTGTTTTCGGCGATATCGAGCTCTTTTGCGATCTGGCCAAAAGATTTGCGCCCGTCTTTTAAATGTTTAATGATTTCAATGCTGGTGCGGTCAATTTTCATGGATATTTAAGTTTCCCACAAGGTATATGAAGTTAAATATTACATTGCGATAAAATGATGTATTTGTCAATAATAAATTTTTATTTGCTGAATAAATCAATAAATATTTAATTTATGGTATATATCGTCATTAATATTGCCTTCGGTAAAGGGATGTAAAGGAGAAGTCTTTTAAAGGGGCCGACAAGGAAAAAGCGCCGTCACCCTGATGCCGCGTACGTTCGCTCTTGGGACTTGCGTTGATCTGGATTCTCTGGTTTACTGCCGCATGGAAAAAGCGGAGGTGCTCAAATGAAGTGCCCCTGGGGTGCATACCTGCCGGATATCGGATATGTTGCCTATTTACAGGTCTCTTAGCGCCCAACAGATCGGCGGTGCGTCCGCTGACAATCGCAATTCAGGTGAGAATTACCATGCCGCCGGATCTTGAATCCTGGCCGGCTGCAAAAGGAATCTAACAGGTTCTCCAGATGGCAGGTACGAATCGTCAATCAACTTTATGCCCCCGCTGCCGGCGGTTGATCAGTTCGGATGAGCGGCTCTGTCCGTATTGTGGATTAACCCGGCCCGCATCCCCGTTGAAAAACAACCCCCTGGTGCGCGCCCTGTTCGGAGAAGGCGGGGTAATCAAATACCTGCTCTGGACCAATATCGCCATGTTTCTCCTCTCCATCCTGCTAAACCCGCGAACCATCGGTTTAAGCTTAAACCCCCTGACCTTTCTATCCCCGGACAGTTTAAGCTTATTGCGCCTCGGGGCCACCGGCACCATCCCCATTGACCGGCTGGGCCGATGGTGGACCCTGGTGTCGGCCAACTATCTCCATGGCGGAATTCTTCATATTTTTTTCAATATGATGGCCCTGTATCAGATCGCGCCACTGGCCCTGCGTGAATTTGGCCGGTACCGCTTTATCATTATCTATACGCTGGGTGGAATCGGTGGGTTTTATGTGTCCTACCTGGCGGGTGTTACGTTCACCATCGGCGCGTCGGCGGCGCTATGTGCGCTGCTCGGTGCGGTCATCTACTACGGGAAAAGCCGGGGGGGCGTTTACGGCCAGGCAATTTACCGGCAGATCGGGGGCTGGGCGCTGGGTATCCTGGCTTTCGGACTACTGGTGCCGGGGATCAACAACTGGGGGCATGGCGGCGGGTTTGCCGCCGGCGCGCTGCTGGGCCTGGCGCTTGGGTATAATGAAAAATACCCGGAAAACCGGTTTCATGGCCTTTTAGCCTTTTTGTGCATCGGTTTAACCCTGCTGGTTCTTCTCTGGGCCGTGGTTATTGGCGTTTATTACCGGGTTTCGTAAGGCATCAAAGATATTGATTGTCCGGATTTATTGCTGACTTCAGGAATGATCGGTTATGAAAAACGACCTTATACGGGCCATGAAAGCGGCGATAGCTCATATGAATCAGAATTGTTCGTTTGATTTAACATAAACTGAGCGATTTTTTGGGAAAATTCAATATCGTTTTTTTCACAAGAAACCGGTATTGATTTTTCATGTTTTCGAATAGGAGCCACGTATGAACATCTTGCATATCTCCGATCTTCATTTCGGTCCCCGCCACTGGGAGGGAGACGACGATTTTCTTCTGGAAAAGCT
>QNYZ01000070.1 GCA_003973265.1 Deltaproteobacteria bacterium
AGAGCCCGAGATATTTTCTGAAAAAAAGAAATTGAAACACCCGCGTTCCATGCTGTCCATCCAGAAAGCCTACACCCATCGGGCGCTGTCGCTTTTTGTGGCAAGGGTGACCCGGTTCGCTTCCGAAATGGGCGAAGGAAAGGTGTGTTTCCGGGTCACGGCTAAGCTGGATGGTGTCGCCGGCCGGGATGACGGAAGGCTTCTGGTAACACGCGGTGATGGGTTTTTCGGGTTTGATGTGACCAGTGCTTTTGACAAAGGCGTGGTTCCCATAGGCGGCCGAGGCAACGGGCTGGGCGAGATTGTCATAAGCCGGTCCTACTTTAAAACCCATCTGGCGGGTCACTTTGAGCATCCCCGTAATCTCGTTGTCGGAATTATCTCCTCTGATAAAGTCAACGAGATGGCTTTGTCCGCGCTGGCCGATGGGGCCGTACACTTTGTTCCTTATGATAAGTTACCCGCATGGTACGGTACGGGTGAGGCGCTGCTTCAAGATATTGAAACCATCTACCGGGTTCTTGTGGATGATATTGATTATCCCGTGGATGGGATCGTCGTCCAGGTTGTTGACGAACGCCTGAAAGATTACATGGGAGCCACCGCCAATCACTACCGCTGGCAGATAGCCTATAAGAAAAGAGGAGAAACCGGGGTTACCACTGTCAATTCGATTACCTGGCAGGTGGGCCGCACGGGTAACGTGACCCCTGTGTTGGAAGTAGATCCGATTCGCCTCTCCGGGGCAACCATCCAGCGGGTGACGGCGCATCATGCAGGGATGGTACGGAAAATGAGTGTCGGACCCGGAGCGAGGATCGAACTGATACGAAGCGGGGAAGTCATCCCAAAGCTGGAAAAGGTGCTTTCCAGGGCAGCATATGTTGAGATTCCGGATAAGTGTCCTTCCTGCGGTACGAAACTGGACTGGCGGGGCGATTTTCTGCACTGCCCCAATGGCGAATTCTGCCGGGATCAGATCGTGGGCCGGCTTTACCACTGGTTCCGGATTCTGGGAAATGCCGATTGGTTCGGTGTTAAAACCATCGAACGACTTGTCGATGGTGGCCTGAGCCATCTGTCCGGGATCTATGCCGCCCGGATTGAGGACTACCTGGCGCTCGGGTTCGGGATGGTACAGTCCCGTAATCTTTACGATGCCATTCAGCGCAGCCTTAACCAGCCGGTGGAAGACTGGCGGTTTCTGGCGGCCCTGGGAATTTCAGGGCTGGGCGTTGGTGAAAGCCGTAAACTCCTGGCCTGTTATCGTCTCGACGGCTTGTGGGATCTCGGCTGGAAACAGGTGGCCGAGATAAAGGGCTTCGGTGAAATTAAATCCCGGACGATCATGGGCGGCCTGGGAGAACGTTTCGAAAGTTATTGTGATATGCTCAGCCTTGGATTTCAACTGCTGCGGACGCCACGGGACGTACCGCCCCTGGCCGGTCAAAGTGCCATTGCCGGCAAGGGGGTTGTTTTTACCGGAAAGATGCAGAGTGGAACCCGTACGAAAATGCAGGCGCTGGCCCGTCGCCTGGGTGCGAAAGTCCAGACCCGTGTCAGCGGCGCGACGAACCTGTTGGTTTGCGGGGAGAATGTCGGCCCCAAGAAGCTGGAAAATGCCCGCAGCAAAGGGGTCCAGATCCTGACGGAATCCGAATTTATCAACCTGATTGGCGATGATGCAAAGGTGTGATGTGTATTATGCCGCCGTTTTCAAGTGGCCGGGCTACTTTTTTTATACTCCCGGCGGAAGGAGGCCAAGATGGATGAGCAGGCAGGTGCCCGTGTTGTTATCTCCGGGAAAGTTCAGGGCGTTTTCTTCAGGGTGGAAACGCAAAGGGCCGCCCGGCAGTTTAATATCACTGGATGGGTTCGCAATCGGTCTGACGGCACAGTAGAAGCCCTTCTGGAAGGCACCCGCGAAGATGTCGGTTCGCTGATTTCCTGGTGCCATAAGGGCGCGCCCCGGTCGCGTGTGGATCGGGTGGATGTGGAATGGAAACCACATACCGGTAAATTTGTTCGGTTTGATATTACACAATAGATCGCGGTTTTGGGTAGTTACTCCCTGTGCTGGCAACTTTTTAAAAATGAAAAGAGGCCGTTGTCCTGTGTGGACGGCAACGGCCTCTTTCAAGCGGGGACTTAAGCCAATCTGTATTTAGACAGCCTCTTTCAACTTTTTCCCGGCTTTGAATTTTACCACATTGTGCGCTTTAATCTTGATGCTCTCTCCGGTTTGAGGATTTCTCCCCGTCCGGGCTTTGCGGCGAACTTTGCTGAAAGTACCAAAACCTACCAGCGTGATCTTCCCGTCTTTCTTCTTCAACGCCTTGGTAACGTTCGTGGTGAACGAATCCAGCGCGGCAGCGGCCGCTGTTTTAGAGATACCCGCATCCCCGGCAATTTTCTCAATCAATTCAGCTTTAGTCATCTTTTTCTCCTATTGTGAATGGGTCTTCCAATGGGGTAATCCCCCTCTTTAGCGCGCTGTATATACGAAGGGAAAATCTGTGTCAACAAAAAGCTGTGTTTATCGCCATGTCAGGGCACTTTTCACTGAAATTGCGATAATTCCAAAGGAAATGGCTTCATTCATCGTTTTAAAAAAGGGCGTCAACGAATCTTTCGGCATTAAATTGCTGGAGGTCGTTTATCTGTTCGCCGACACCGATATATTTAAGTGGAACCTTGAGGGTATGGCAGATACTGACAACGATGCCACCCTTGGCGGTCCCGTCAAGCTTGGTAAGGGCGATTCCGGTGACATCAAGTGCATCATGGAAATTCCTGGCCTGGGTAAGCGCGTTTTGACCCGTTGTCGCATCGAGAACCAGCAAAATCTCGTGGGGAGCACCGGGTAATTTTTTATCAACGCTGCGTTTGATCTTTTTCAGCTCTTCCATCAGGTTAACTTTGGTATGCAGCCGGCCCGCGGTGTCAATTAATACAATATCGCATCCCCTTGCCAGCCCGGCTTCTACACCATCAAACGCCACTGCCGCAGGGTCTGAGCCATCCTTATGACGAACCAGATCGGCTTTGCTTCGTTCGGCCCATATGGCTGCCTGTTCTACGGCGGCAGCCCTGAAAGTGTCGGCCGCGGCGATCAGAACTTTTTTGTTCTCGGCCGTATAATGGGCCGCCAGTTTTCCGATGGTCGTGGTTTTTCCCACTCCGTTTACGCCGATGACCATAATGACATGGGGGCCCGATTCGGGTAGGTTTGAATCCGGTGTCGGGGCTGAATCCGCCTTGAGCAGAGACTGGATGTCGGCTTTCAGGTGGGCTGTCAACTGGTCGGCATCGGTGATATCACGACTATGACGCGAGATACGATCGATCAGATCCATCGTGGTCTGCACTCCGATATCTGCGGTGATCAGCAGCTCTTCAAGATTTTCAAGCAGTTCATCGTCTATTTTCTTGCGACCCTGAAAAAGGTCTTCTATATCTTTTTTTAAGAACCTCCGGGTTTTGGTGAGCCCCTGCTTAAGCCGTGCAAACAGCCCCGCCGGCTTTATAATAACAGGTTCTTCCGGTGTCGTTTTATCTTCTTCTTTTGTAAGTACCGAGTCCTGGATATCCTTTGTCTGGACATCGGAAATCGTATCAGGGATATCGGTCTTTTTTTCTACGGTTGAAAGTTCAGGCGTCTCTTCCAGAGAAGGTTGTTCCGGCATATCCCCTTGATATTCGGAAGCCAGCGGTTTGTCGGCAGGTGCTCCCGGTCTCTTAATATCTGCCCTTGCTTCTTCCGGTGGTCTCTCCAGTCGGTGTAATTCGAGTTCACCTGTTGACGGCTCTGATGGGTGGACCTTTAAGGCAGGCTCACCTGTTGGTTTTACTTGAGATTCTTCTTTTAAAGCAGGGTCGTCAGAGGGCGGTGCCGGCTCTGGGACTTCTACCCCGGGAGCCTTTTCTTTCGCTGATGGTATCTGCACCTCTTCCACGTGGTTGGCTTTTTCATGGCGGGAAAGAAGCAGCACCAGCCAGAGAAGGAAAAGGCCCAGCAGCGCCCATAGATATGAAACGGGTATTTCAGATATATAAAACCGGAAAAAGTCGATAACAGGGGACATGGTGTTTATTTTTCTTTCTACGCGGCAGCCTGAGTAAAATTGACCGAGACAATTTTAGAGACGCCTTTTTGCGGCATGGTAATGCCAAACAAAGTTTCAGCAAATTCCATGCTTTTTTTATTATGAGTGATCATGATGATCTGCGAGTTTTTACCGATGGATTGGATCAAATTATTAAATCGAAGCACATTGGATTCGTCCAGTGGCGCATCAATTTCATCGAGGAAACAGAACGAGGCCGGCCGGATCAGGAATATTGAAAAAATAAATGCAATGGCCGATAATGCTTTTTCACCTCCGGAGAGCAGGCTCATTCGGGTCAATTTTTTACCCGGTGGCTGAATTAAAAATTCCACGCCGCTCTCCAGTGGTTTTTCAGGTTCAGTCAGGACAAGCTTGGCGGTACCACCTTCAAATAATTTTGAAAAAACCGTCGTTAATTTTTCATTGATCAATTCCAGTGTCTCTATAAATCGTTTTTGTGTAAGCCGGTTAATTTTACTGATTACCCGGCTGAGGCCATCAATGGCTTTTACCAGATCCTCGCGTTGTTCGGTAAGGAAAGTATACCGGGTTTCAAGGGTTTGATACTCGGATATTGCCCCCATATTCACATCACCCAATACCGAAATTTTTCTTTCCAGATCATTTAATTTGGAAGTAAGTTCTTCGACGTCGAGGTTTTGAAAAGCGGCCGTTTGTTTCTCCGTTGCAGCTTCTTCCATTTCTTGCCGAAGGCCGGAAATTGTTTTGTGATACCGTTCATGGAGACGATCGGAGATGTTTTTTTGAGTAATGGTCAGTTCGCTTAACTCGACTTCAAGCAGCCGGGTCTCTTTCATGATTTTTTCATGATGATCACGGGTGGAGGCGATCCGATTTTCATTCTCTGTTAAGTAGGTATCAAAGGCCTGGTAATCTTTTTCACCCGCATCAATTTTGGCATCGGCCTGTTCCAGCTCATGATACATGGCGGCAAGAGACTGCTTTATTTTTTCTGCATTTTCCCGGGCACGATTTTTTTTATTAATCTTGCCCTCTATATCCCGGACCAGTTGAGAATATCGGTTTTCCTGGTCTGACAAAAATTCTCTCAATCGTCTGATGCTGTTGTCGTAGTTATCACGCTGGGCTTTAAAAGAAGTTAATTCCAGTTTTAGATCCATTTCCCGCCGACTTATTTTCTCCATCTGTTCGGCCATGGATTGAATCCTGGCATTGGTGCAGGATACCATTTCCTGGGATGCTTCGACTTTATCGGTAATTCCAGCAAGGGCCTGGTCGTACCTGCTTATTTCTTCTTCGATATCTGTTGCTTCGCCGAGCAGTTGTTCTTGCTCGAGCTGGATAATCTCAAGGCGGTGGTTCGCGTTTTTCAGGGATTCCCCGGCCTTGAAAAGATCTTTTTCCGCCTCTATCTCGTCTTGAACGATTTCGTTTCTGGCAACGGTCAGTTTCTGCAGCCGGATCTCTGCCGTTTTTACCTGGCTTTCTGTCGCGGCCTGAGCATCCCGGGCCGATTCAATTTCCTGATCTATCTTTGCCAGTTGTTTACCGAGCAGTTTTAGCTCTTGTTTCTTGGCAAGAATGCCGCCGAGTTTTTTATTTCCCCCGCCGATGAGTACCCCTTGTCTGGAAATCATGTCGCCCGACCGGGTCACAATGGTGCGCCGGGGCTCATTCTGGTTATACGCCTCAAGGGCCAAGGGGAGATCTTCAGCCACATCAACATCGCCCAGCAGTAGTTGTGCGACTGGTTCAAATCCCTTTTTCACCGTTACATGATTGAGCAACGACCGGGAAGAGGACGACTTTGGCCCCATCTCCTCAGCTTGAACCGGGAGACTGTTAACAGGAAGGAAACCGCTTCGGCCGGACTGTATATTTTTTAGATAATCGATGGCCATAAGACCGGTTTCCCGGTTGCTGACAAGTACATATTGAAGGGCATCGCCCAAAACAGCTTCAACGGCCGCTTCGTAAGATACGGCAGGTGAAATGACATCCGCCATCAACTCGATGATTTCTTCTGCCAGTTGCGGGGGGGCTTTTTCCCGGCTTGCAGCCGATTTTTTATTTTCAGATATTTTTGACGGCTTTAACTGCATAATGGCGCGGACGCCTTCCCGATACCATTCAAAATTGTCTTCCATCTTTTTTAAAGCCGCATGGCGGGAAGCGATCTCATTTCGGCTTTGTTCAAGCGTCCGTACGGCTCTTATCTGGAGAGACAGCTCTTCGGTTTTGATGCCTAATTCCTGCTGAACTGCTTCAATTTCTGTTTCAAGATCGGCCAGGCGTCCGCGGAGAGACGCCAGCCGCTCCCGGGCGGCGGCTTCATTGGCCCTGCAGCGGTCATTTTCTTCGATGGCCGCCTGTTCTTCTTCCGCCTTGAGTTTAAGCTTATGGCGAAGGCTTTCTTTGTTGCTTGATGCGTGTTGATAGATATTTTTATACCGGGTCTCCTGGGCGATGAGCTCCATCAGCTCCGCTTTGGCCCGTTCCAGGTCTTCGTTCAACGTTTCGAGACCCTGGCGGGTCGAAACCGTGGCCGCCCGTTCGGCCTGGATGGTTTCTTCCAGGGTGCCGATTTTTTCTTCAAGGCGCCCTATCTCGGTCCGGGCCTGTTCGATTTCTGTTCGGATCTGGTTATTTCTCTGCTCCAGCGAGGTTTTCGCCGATTCCAGTTCGCTGATTTCACCGGTCAGGCGGTCTGCCTCCTGGAGCAGGTTGGCGCGGGTATTTTCATTGCGGTCAAGGGTTCGCTGAAGCTCGGATCGCTTCGATTTATCATCGGCAAGTTGCTGGTTTTTCTGTTGGCGCTTGAATTTGATTTCAGCGATGGCAGCGTCGATTTTTTTTATCAAAGCCGTCTGGGAGCCTTCGGTATCCCGCAGTTTTTCAAGCATCTTCTCGGTTTCATCAATTTTCTGGGCATGGTCATCATAGCGCAGCAGGTTCAAACGAATATCGATTGCGCGGGCCAGGGCGCGGAATTTTTTGTAGCGCCTGGCTTTACCGGCCTGGCGTTTGAGACTGCCCATCTGACGTTTGATCTCAACCATCAGGTCGTCCAGACGCAACAGGTTTCGCCTGGTGGCTTTGACTTTGTTGAGCGCCTCGACCCGGCGCGCTTTAAACCGGGTGGTGCCTGCCGCCTCCTCGATAAAATGACGTCGATCCTCGGGACCAGCCTCGGTAATGGCGCCGATATTTCCCTGCTGGATCATGGTGTATGACCGGGTTCCCATGCCGCTGCCAAGAAAAACATTTCGAATGTCTTTTAGGCGGCAGGGTTGTTTATTCAGATAATACCGGCTTTCACCGGAACGATAGAGTCGCCGGGTCAACATGATTTCAGAAAAATCCCGGAGTTCTTCGGGGGCCGAACCATTATCATTGACCAGGGTTAAGTTGACTTCAGCTAAATTTAAGGGCGCCGCACCGTTGGTACCAGAGAAAATTACGTCTTCCATGGCCTTGCCGCGCAACTGCTTGACGCTCTGTTCGCCCATGACCCATCGCATGGCATCGACAATATTACTCTTACCGCAGCCATTGGGGCCGACAATCGCAGTAATCCCCTTGGGAAAATCGAGCCGACACTTATCGTAAAATGATTTAAATCCGGAAATTTCAAGCCGCTTGAGCCGCATGCCAGATCCCTTATTATTGCCTGAGCCAGGCGCCTTTTAATTCGCTATTTGCAAAACGATCAATCATGAAAGCTTTCATCGATGCGGGCATTGTATAAAAATATCGTTCCTGCAATTATTTATTTTGGCGCCATTTTTTAGAACGCATAAAAATTTGATTGATTCAGGCGGTAAATCTATTAATAAAAATTATCAAAGATGTTGGCGATTCATACCAGTAAATAAACGTCGTGTAAAGAAAAAACACTACAGAGAGTGCAAATAAAAAGCTATGGCACAAGATATGGTAATAACTCTATTTTGTTGGTATTGTCGCCTCTAAGGCCATTAAACATCGGCATTTTCGCCGAACATACTCATTTTATGTTGAATTCATGCAGTTTTTACTTGACAATGGAATTTTTTTTTAATAACCGGTGATCAGAGTATGTTTTTATTATTAATTTTAGTAATTTAAAGGAGGCGAAATGACTAAAGCGGAATTGATTGAGAAAATGGCTGGAGATGCTGGGATATCGAAGGTTGCAGCCGGGGCGGCCTTGAATTCTTTTCTGGATGGCATAACCAAAGGTCTCAAGAAACGCAACAGCAAGGTCACCTTGGTGGGCTTTGGTACTTTTCGCAAAGTATACCGTAAAACGCGGATGGGACGTAATCCCCAGACAGGCGAAAAAATTAAGATTAAGGGAAGCAACACCGTTACGTTTAAGGCGGGCAAAAAGCTCAGAGAAAAAATTTAAGTATCCATTTCATTACTGCTTCATTACTGACCGACACGCAAACGCGCTCCAATGTGGCCCTGGGAAGTTTGTAAAGCGATATATCAGAGTGCAGATCGGAATCAATTGTTTTCAGCAGGGTGAATCCCCTTCGGGGTTCACCCCTTTTATTAAATTCTGGGCGAATCGCTCTGCTATCGTTCCTGATATTTTGCATCTACCTGTTTCTTGGATCTGGCAATTGTCCAGATCAATGCCGCTGCGGCGGTGAAGTTGTTTTTTCTCTCAACCAGAGGGCTCTCCTGATAGGTGGCCCCGGCCAATCCATCCCAGCGGCCATATACGGCGATAGAAAAGCGATGGTTTATCTGGTAAACCAGGCTTCCTGAAACCAATACGCCCCCGTACCCTCCACCAGCCTCAAAAGCGGGACGACCCGGCAAGGCGTCTGGTTCGGGAACACTGTAAAAATATTCATGATATCGGTTGTTTGCAAAACTGATCTCTGCTTTACATCCAAAACCCCATCGGTCATTTCCCCAAATCGCATCGTTTTGATAAACCATGCTGACAAGGAACCGCCATCCCTGGTAGTGAAATGTTAAATCGTCCGGCAATCCCACGGATG
>QNYZ01000016.1 GCA_003973265.1 Deltaproteobacteria bacterium
CATTGACCCGCATCGGCGCTGTGATTGTCGACGAAGAACACGACACGGCCTTTAAACAGGAAACGGGTCTTCGGTACAACGCCCGGGATCTGGCCGTGGTGCGGGCAAAATTCAGCGGTGCTGTTGCCGTGCTGGGATCTGCCACCCCGTCGGTGCAGACTTTTTATAATGCGGAAATCGGCAAATTTTCCCGGCTGGTATTACCCCGGCGGATAAAAAAACGACCCATGCCGGAGGTGTCCGTTTATGACCTGCGCCAAACCAAGGGCCTGCGGGGACCGGCCCGGATTATTTCTCAACCGCTGCATCGTGCCATGCGGGAAACCCTGGACCAGGGAAAACAGGTTCTCCTTTTTCTCAATCGCCGGGGGTTTGCCGGCCATTCGGTTTGTCTGGCCTGCGGTGAGCCGGTGCGGTGCCGTCATTGCGACATAACCTTGACATTTCACCAGGCGCAGCATGCCTATAAATGTCACTATTGCGGTTTTTCCCGGCCGGAAACGATGACTTGCGGGGTGTGCGGCGCTTCGACGATCCGGGCGCTGGGAATTGGCACTGAAAAAGTCGAAGCGTTGACCCGGGACCTGTTTCCCTCGGCACGTGTAAGCCGGATGGATCGGGATACAACAAGTCGCAAAGGGTCTGTCAAACGCATGTTAAAACAGGTCAGGGATGGCGATATTGATATCCTGATCGGCACCCAGATGGTGGCCAAGGGACATGATTTCCCAAATATCACTTTAGTCGGCATTATCTGTGCGGACCTGTCTCTCGATTTTCCGGATTTCAGGGCAGGCGAGCGGACGTTTCAACTCCTGGCGCAGGTTGCCGGTCGCACCGGGCGGGGGGACAGCCCCGGGCGGGTGATTCTGCAAACATATAACCCTGCTCATTTCACGATTCAAGCGGCTAAAGATCAGGATTATCGCCGATTTTATCAACGTGAAATATCATTTCGAAAATCCCTTCGATATCCGCCATACGCTTTTCTGGTCCAGCTTAAAATATCCGGCCGGGATCGAAAAAAGACCCGGGAACGGGCCTGGAAAATTGGAAAAACCGGCCATGCCCTTCAAGCAAAGCATACCCGGTTTTCATCGACAATTACCATTCTCGGCCCGATCGAAGCGCCTCTGGCCCGCATATCCGGTCGGTATCGCTGGCAAATGATTATCAAGGGATTGCGTGTGCGAACGCTGCATCAGTTTGTACGCCAGCTGGCCGCCATCCCGTCTCTTCGCTTCAATGATCGGGAAATTCGCGTAGCAGTTGATGTGGATCCCTATTTAATGATGTAATTGCAGTGCGTTGAGCTGAATGCCATGGCTTGATTTTCAGCTTTGTCTCCCGTGCGTCCGCTTAATTTATTGACAAATGGCCCGTTTTTATATATTCAATCCAACTTACTTCCGTTGCGAATAGAGGGAAATCAAAAGGAGTTTTTCGATATGAATGATAGGAGATGGGTGTTTCCATGTCTGGTCTTTATGTTTTTAATGGTTGCCGGCTTCGATTGTCTGGCCGGTCAGAAAACCGGGGCAGATGATTCTGACAGGATGTCGATATCTGAATCTATGGCGACGGGTCAAAGCATAAACCCGGCCAAATCGGCCCTGCAACCCGCATCCCTGGCCAGTATCTTTGTCGTTGAACCTGTATTTCAGTTTAAACCTGTGCTGGACGGCGAGGCGGTTACCCATGTGTTTACAATTAAAAATACCGGCATGGATCAATTGAAAATTTTAAAGGTCCGGACGGGGTGAGGGTGTACTGCGGCTTCGTACACGAAGCTGATTCCTCCCGGTGGGGAGGGAACGCTGAAGATCCGGGTAATGACAAAAGGATATGGGGGGCGACAGATAATCAAAAGAATCGATGTTCATACCAACGATCCCCAGCATCCGAATGTCCAGTTGATAGTAAAGGGAAAGGTGGAAAAGTTTGTCACCATTCGGCCCAGGCGGGTGCGGTTAAGCGGGGTCGTTGGAAACAATACTTATCAGACCGTGGCTGTTATTCCTGAAAAAGCCTATCCTTTTGAAATCGTTGAAACAAAGGCCAGTCCTGGGAAAAATATAACGGTTTCGATCGAAAAAAAACAGGGTGAAACCGGCCCCGAGTATCAGATGATCGTAAAAAATATTCGTCAGCAACCCGGTCAGTATTCTGAAACCATCTCCATAAAGACGGATAATAAAGTAAAACCGGTGCTTGAAATTAAGGTTTACGGAAATATTACCGCGCCGAAAGTGAAACCCCCTGTGGAATCCGGATCGTCGTCGACGGTCAAAAATCCGGTTGAATAAGTAGACCCGGCGCAAAGGTGACACCTCCGAAAAAGGAAGGCGTCGCAATTGACATATCAAGGGATACGAAGGCCAAATAGAGGCGCTTTTTTGTCTATAAATAAATTCGACCCCGCCAGGTGTGCTGACGGCAGTATTCTTCGGATAGCGATCCCCATGACAGGCCACGCCAGGCAAGGGTGCCCGGGAGAAAACGTAGATGATCCAGGCTGTCATTTTTGACTGCGATGGTGTGATGTTTGATACGGTCAAGGCCAATACGGCCTATTACAATCGCCTGCTGACTCATTTTGGTCAACCGGAAATGACATCCGCTCAATTTGAATTCATCCAGATGCACACGGTGGGTGAGAGTATTGCTTTTTTGTTTGGGGATGACGCATCCATTCAGGCCGCAACGGCCTATCGGGATTCACTGGGCTACGAACCTTTTTATCAGCTGATGGAAATCGAGCCGGGATTGAAGCCCCTGCTGAAAAAACTCCAGCCCCGATTCAAGGTGGCTATTGCAACCAACCGCAGTGATACCATCGGCCGGGTATTGGAAGTTCATGGGTTGAAAGACGATTTTGAGCTGGTGGTCAGCGCTCTCGATGTTCCCCGCCCAAAGCCCTATCCGGATCCACTGCTCAAAGTGACCGATTATTTCAATATCCAGCCCCGCCAGGCGATTTATATCGGAGATTCAAAACTGGACGAGCAGGCCGCCCGGGCCGCCGGAATGCCGTTGGTGGCTTATCGGAACCCGTCGCTGGCGGCCGACGCGCATATCGAACATCTCATGGAAATGGTGGCGCTGTTAGACGCCAGACAGGACAATATATAGAAAATCTGTTTTCACCCCTTTACCGAAGCACTACCATCGGCTTAAAACCCGCTTTTCCGAGGGTCTCTATCAACTTGTCAGGTACTGTCTGTGTGGAGTAGGCGCCGATGAGCAGCCGGGTCTTTCCGGTACCGGGATCCGGTACCTGGTAAGACGGATATTTCAACGCACGCAGGCGGGCCGCCGCTTTTTTAAGCGTTGCACGGGATGCGGCGGCGATCACCTGGACCGCATACGGTTTTTTGACAACAATTGATTTGCGAAATTTTCGTTTTTTTAATTTTCCAGCCATCCGGGCGGCGCTGGCGGCGTTTTTAAACCATCCATAATAAACCTGATACCAGTGACCGGTACTTTTGAAATACGCATGCGAAAGAAAGGCCGGGTCCCCCCGTTTTTGTAAACTGAGCACCTTTTGGGCTGAGATGTCCGGGTTCTGGTACGTGGAAATAAAAATAGTATAGGGAAACAAACCGGTTCCGCCGGTCTGTTTTTTGGCAGATGTTGTTACCGTTGCGGCCGGTTTTCCTGTTGTTTTGGATGGGGGGGGCTGGATAACTTTTATTTTTTTTACTTCGGCAGTCTTTGACGAGGTATTGTCATCCCTCTCTCCGGTTTGGCGCCAAGGCTGATGGGCTTCATATTTTTTTAGCCGTTTCAGGTAGATTTCAATGTTATTTAAACGCTCTTCCTGGGACAAAAGTGCAATGACTTTTCGTTGAACCCGGATGGCCTCTTCATAGCGCCCGGTTTCCGCGTATGCCGCCGCCAGCGTGTCAAGATAGTTTGGGGTGGTTTTGATCTGGATGGCTTTTCGGGAAAAATCCAGGGCTTTGTTTCCATCCCGATACCGCTTGTCCGGGCATACGGCCAGCATCCAGGCCATCTGGTTGAGGGCATTGGTGTCATTCGGGTTTTTGGAATAGGCCCGTGTCAGATCTTTTCGGGCCTGGGCGTAATTACCCTTTCGAAATAAGGCCACACCCCGGCTGGTAAGGACTTCCGTTAGTTGCGGTGAAATTTCGAGTGCCCGTGAATAGTCGGCAATGGCCCCGTCAATGTCTCCCTGGTAATATCGGGCCATGCCCCGGTAATGGATAGCCTCGGTGTCGTTGGGGCTGTCCTTTATGGCTTTCGACAGGATCTTGATGGCTTCGTTGAAACGCTGTGCTTTTATAAATGCAACTCCCTGTTTTGTCATATCCGATGTACCGTAGCTCATCGAAGAAACGGCCAGGATCAGGATGACTAAGAACAGGCCGTTGAATATTTTTTGTCCGCGCATGATGATTTTCCTCCATTTAGCCGTGACGGGCATTAACGCTTGATATGGCAGTGGCCGACTCTTCCAGGCCATGTTAATTTTCAGAGCCTAATAAGTCTCATGATTTTAACAGTATTTCAACCTAATTTCGATGGCGGCTGCTCTCCTTTGAATTCAGTGTTCATACTCGGCCATGATGTCAGTACGGTTTCAACCAGGGTTGCCAGGGGGATCGCAAAAAAAACGCCCCAGAATCCCCAGATTCCGCCAAAGGTCAACACCGCCGTAATGATGGCCACGGGGTGAAGGTTGACGACTTCAGATAGAAGCAAAGGTGCCAGCAGGTTTCCATCAAGCAGCTGGATAATTCCATAGGCAACGAGCAGGGTGGCCAGCTCCGAAGAAAACCCCCATTGCAGAAAACCCATCAGGGCCACCGGCAAGATGACAACCGTTACCCCGATATAGGGAACCAGCACGGATAATCCCACGATAAGTCCTACCAGCATCGAATATCGAAGCCCCAAAAGGAAGAAAACCAGGTAAGAGACCGACCAGATAATGAGGATTTCCCAAAATTTACCTCGGATATAATTACCGATCTGGCGATTGACATTATGCCAGACATGATCGGTCAAATCGCGGTTTTCCGGTAAAAAGCGGGTAACCCAGCGAAGAATCGGTTCCTTGTCTTTTAAAAAAAAGAAAACCATGAGCGGAAGCAGAATAAGATAGACCAGGAAAGTGACCAGGCCCCGCACAGAGGCCACCGAAAAACCGAGCAGTCGCTGGCCCATGCGGCCCATTTCCATCTGCAGAAACCGGACAACACCCACGACCTGTTCCTGGGAAATGAGATCCGGATACTTCTCCGGCAGGCGCATCAACTGCTGCTGCGCCTGTCCGAACATGGAGGGCAGCTCGCCGGCCACCTGGCCGATTTGATGAGATAATTTCGGCAGCAGCCAGAATAGAAGGATAAACAAGAAGGCGATAAAAGTCAAAAAGACGATAAGCACTGCCGCCAGCCTGGGGATGCGATAGCGCTGGAAAAAACCGACCAGCCCTTCAAGGAGATAAGCAATCACCACACTCGCCAGAACGGGTGCTATGATTCGGCCCAGGGTAAGAATGATCACTGTGCCGCCGAGGAGGACAAGAAATAGTATGATAACCTGTGGGTCCGAAAAATGCCGTCGGAACCACTCTCGAATAATGTTCAACGGCTGTCTTCCTTAAATGCGTATTATTTTCTTCTGTATATACGAGTTTTTATCAAGAATTGTATCCGGATGTCAATAATATAGGCGCTTCAGCAACCGGAAAAAACCGGCGCTGAAGGGGTGCCATACGCAGTCGGGATGTTCAACGGGGTGCACCGGTAAATATAATTCTGCTTTTTTCAATGTGCCGGTGAGGGGGCCGGCCTGTCGGGAGGCGTTTTACCCAGCACGGGTATCGTTTCTCCTATTTTATCGAACATGGCCTGGGAGGCCCGGTGTGCCGCCTCGGGGCGATGGTCACGAAGCGCCATAAGGATGGCCATGTGAAGGGGAAGCGAAGCCTGTTGCGTTTCGATATCCCGTATATCCGCTTTTCGTGCTAATTGCACGGCCTTACGCATGGTATGACCGATCTGGGCCAGCAATTCGTTATGGCAGGCATCCAGAATCGAAGTGTGAAATGCCATGTCTTTTTCCAGATATAGATTATAATTGTATTCATCCGGATCGTTCAGGGCGGTTTCCATCTCATCATACCGGGCTTGAATCACTGCTATTTCGGCGTCAGTCGCCCGTTTCGCAGTGTATCGACATGCTTCGGATTCGATAATTCGTCTGACCTCGGTGACCTTTTGGAGAAAAATCCGTTTATCACCGGATTTCAGGGTCCAGATGAGGATGTCCGAATCAAACAGATTCCATTGGCTACGGTCCTGGATTTGTGTGCCGATCTTCGGCCGGGTATGAATTAATCCTTTTTGAGCCAATACTTTGGTTGCTTCCCGCAAGACGCCCCGGCTGACACCGTACGTCTTACAAAGAGCCGTCTCATTGGGCAGAGTGTCACCCGGTTTGAAATTACCGGCAACAATTTTTTGACCGATGTCCTCGACCAGATACTCGTACAATTTGCGATGGAAGCCGCGATGGGGCATTTATCTACCTGCCTTAAGGATACCTCAGTTAAAAAAGTCAGGATATCTTTTATGTCAATATCGGTCAAGAGGTATCAAGATGGTATAAAACCCATTTCAGGGGGTGAAATTATCTTGACAAAAACAGGGAGGTTTATTAAGGTTAAATCATTATATGATTAGATTAAAAGCCCTGTTCATTTTTCAGAAAGGAATGACCGTATATGGATGCCCCGCAATACACGCACCTGGAGCAACGCTACGGTGCGCACAATTATCACCCCCTTGATGTGGTCTTAAAACGGGGGGAGGGAGTCTGGGTCTGGGATGTGGCGGGTATTAAATATCTGGACTGTTTGTCGGCCTATTCTGCAGTTAATCAAGGCCATTGTCACCCTCGGATTATGCAGGCCCTGATTGAACAGGCGCGCACTTTGACCTTGACTTCCAGAGCTTTTCGAAACGATCAGCTGGGCCTGTTTTACCAGGAGCTTTGCGCGCTTACCCGTTCCCATAAAGTTCTGCCCATGAACAGTGGAGCAGAAGCGGTGGAGACTGCGATTAAAGCGGTTCGTAAATGGGGAGTTGTTGAAAAGGGGGTAGCCGAAGGCAAGGCCGAAGTGATCGTTTGTCGCAATAATTTCCATGGCCGTACCATTACCATTGTCGGGTTCAGTACCGACGGCGATTCCCGTAAAGGGTTCGGCCCGTTTACGCCAGGGTTTAAAGTGATCCCCTTCGGCGATGCCAGGGCGCTTGAGGAGGCGATCACACCACATACTGTGGGATTTCTGGTGGAACCGATCCAGGGAGAGGGCGGGGTCATTATTCCGCCATCGGGATATTTACGGGACGTTCGTCGGATCTGCAGCAACCACCGGGTCATCCTGATCCTGGACGAAATTCAGACCGGACTGGGGCGGACGGGTCGCCTGCTGGCCGAAGCGCATGATAATATCGAAGCGGATCTGACATTGATTGGAAAAGCGTTATCCGGCGGATTTTACCCTGTATCGGCCGTGTTGTCCAATCGGGAAGTGCTGGGTGTTTTAAAGCCCGGTGATCATGGCAGTACCTTTGGCGGAAATCCGTTGGCCTGTGCGGTCAGCCGGATGGCTTTAAAAGTGCTGGTGGAAGAGGGAATGATCGAAAATGCGGCCCAGATGGGTGCCTATTTCCTAGAGGGGCTGCGCCAGATTCGCAGCCCGCTCATCCGGGAAGTCCGAGGCCGGGGCCTGTTGATCGGCATGGAATTGGATCCGGAAGCAGGGGGTGCGCGTGCATATTGTGAAAAGCTAATGGAAAAGCGCTTACTCTGCAAAGAAACGCATCGCCATATCATCCGATTTGCCCCGCCACTGGTCATTGATCGTGATACCATTGACTGGGCGCTCGAACGTATCGCTGATGTATTTGATAAATAGTTAAATAAAATAGTATATTGAAAGACTTTATTAACGTAGCAAGCAAGACTACGGAAGGGCAATGATCATGAAAGAAAAAGTTATTATCATGGGGGCTGCGGGGCGTGATTTTCATAATTTCAATGTTTATTTCCGGGGTAACGAACGATACCGGGTGGTTGCCTTTACCGCAACCCAGATTCCCGACATCGACGGGCGCATTTATCCGCCGGAGCTGGCCGGGAAAGACTATCCGGACGGGATTCCCATTCATTCTGATGATCACCTGGCCGACATGATTCGGGAAAACGAGGTGGATCTGGTGGCGTTTTCGTATTCGGATATTACGCATAACGAAGTCATGCACAAAGCCTCCATCGTAACGGCGGCCGGGGCGGATTTCATGATGATTGGCGCGTCGTACACCATGCTGGAATCGGAAAAACCGGTGGTGGCCGTCTGCGCCGTTCGGACGGGATGCGGCAAGTCCCAGACGAGCCGCGAAGTAGTCCGGATTTTACAAAAGATGGGTAAACGG
Organism: Deltaproteobacteria bacterium; assembly: GCA_003973265.1. Lineage (GTDB taxonomy): Bacteria > Desulfobacterota > Desulfobacteria > Desulfobacterales > QNYZ01 > QNYZ01. Next base: position 8,475 of record QNYZ01000016.1, read on the forward strand.
GTCGTTTCCGTGCGCCATCCCATGCCCTACGGTGACCTGACCCGGCAGATCGTGCAGCGCTTTTCCAGCTATGACGATCTTGACAGGTACGACTGCACCATTGAAGAACGCGAGGAATACGAACCGGTTATTGACATGGGATCGGTGATTTACGCCGGCGTCGATTATGAAAAAATCTTACGGCAGGCCGAAAAGGAGGCCGATGTCATCGTGTGGGACGGCGGCAACAATGATACCGCTTTCTTTCGGCCAGATGTCCAGATCGTCTTGTTCGATCCGCACCGGGCGGGCCACGAAACAACCTATCATCCGGGCGAGACCAATATGCTGCTCGCCGACATCGCGCGCGACTGGAACATGTCGCTGATGGACG
>QNYZ01000008.1 GCA_003973265.1 Deltaproteobacteria bacterium
CAGCCGGACTACCAAGGTGTTTCCCGGGCCATGGATACCCGTGTGGTCACGGCAATGCATTGATCGTTCGGCTGCTATGATTATGGAAAAGAAGATTGAAAAAACGTGATTTTAAACCGATACCTGTCGGATTCTGCGTCGGTAAAAAATGAGCGGCATTGATGAGCTTTACCTTTCGGTCATAACCGCGTATAAATCAGACGAACCGGCTATTTTTGCCGACAACACTCAAACTGCATGCTAAAGGGTTTCTCATGTCACATCACTATGAAAGCGGCAAATCCATGGATCGGAAAGAGCATCTCGGATGCCTGAAGGTGGTGGGAATCATCCTGATTACCATGGTGGTCACCGTTCTGGCCACGCTATGGCTTGCCAAGGCCTATATTTTTCCTTCCGAGTTTAAACCCGTCGCGTTAACCGCAACAGAAGAAAAGCAATTATCCGCCAAGTTAAATCAACTGGATCGGATCAGCGGCGTCGAGGTTTCCCGTAAAATAGACGTCTCCGGGAAGGCATCAGAAACGGATGGGGAAAAAGCCGGAAAGCCGGACGCGAAAACGCCCTTAAAGTACAGCGAAACAGATGCCGAGCGAAAGATCAGTTTTACCCAGCGGGAATTAAACGCCATGATCGCCAAAAACACGGACCTGGCCAAAAAACTGTCTATCGATCTCTCGGAAGACCTCGTCAGTGCCCGGCTCCTTGTGCCCGTGGATCCGGATTTTCCCGTTTTGGGAGGCAAAACAATCCGGGTTCATGTGGGGCTGGCCCTCGCCTACGAAAAAAATAAACCGGTCGTGGTCTTGAAAGGCGTCAAGCTGATGGGGGTTCCGATCCCGAATGCCTGGCTGGGCGGCATTAAAAATATCGATCTGGTTGACGAGTTTGGTGCCGACAAGGGATTCTGGAAAGCCTTTTCAGAAGGCATTGAATCCATCAAGGTGGAAAAGGGCCGGCTGAATATCCAGTTTAAAAAATAACCTGATTTAACCGGCCGCCAATTCAAAAACCGAACAGAGGCATCCTGTGGCTGTAAATGCAGATGACATCCATTTTTTATTTCCGGCAGCCTGATTTACTGGCGGGTAAAATGAACTTCTACTCCGGCAATTTACCGGTTTCCGACAGCGCCTGGAGCCCATCGGGCTCAAGCAGCAAAATATCCCTGCCTTCAACCGAAATCAGGCCCTGCTCAGTCATTTTAGCGAATATGCGCGAGAGGGTTTCCGGGATGGTCCCCAACAGGCTGGCCAATTGATTTTTCGAGATCACCAGGCGGACTATAGGAGCCTTTCCCCTGCCGGGAAGAAGCTGTTTCCTCGACAAGTAGAGCAGATAGGCGGCCAGCCTCCCCGGCACTTCCTTCAGGGAAAGATTTTCGATCTGAACGGCGAACTCCCTCAGGCGCAGGGACATTACGCCCAGCATATTGATGGCCAGGGAAGGATTGGCGCCGATCAGCATGACAAAACGGTCCCGGGGAATAAAAAGGAGATGGCTTTTTAACAAGGTCCTCGCGTGGGCCGGAAACCGTTTTCCGGAGAATACGGGGACCTGGCCGAAGGGGTTTCCCGGGCCGTAGATGTGCAGAATCTTTTCTTTCCCGCCGGGGGACACCTTAAAAATCTTAACTTTTCCCGAAGCAACAATGTAAAACCCGTTCCCGTTTTCACCCTCGGAAAAGACCGCTTTGCCCTTATCATAAAACTTGTCCACGGCAATCGCCCGGATCTTTTCCAGTTCGTCGTCGGCCAACCCGCTGAATAACGGGGCCTGCTTTAAAATCCGGAATATCTTATCCATTCTGTTACTTTCTCAACCGGTCCAGTCGAAGGCGGTGGCGGTTATCAAACAGCCGCCTGGCACCCAGCGACACCGCCGCAAACGTTCCAAAACCGATACCCGAGGCAATCAGAAACATAATCAGAATCTGATATTTAACGGCTTCCTGGGGAGGGCTGCCGCCCAGGATCTGCCCCGTCATCATCCCCGGCAGGCTGACCAGGCCGGCCACGCTCATCGAGTTGATAATCGGTATCAAAGCACTGCGAATGCTGTCCCTGCGAATATCGGCAATGGCCTGCTGCCAGCTTTCGCCGACCATCAGTCGTGCTTCGACCACATCCCGCAGGTCCCAGGTGGTTTCAATCAATCGATCCAGCCCCAGGGCAATCCCGTTCATCGTGTTGCCCAGCATCATTCCCAGCAATGGGATAGCATACCGGGGCTGGTACCACGGGTCCGTATTGATAATAAGAAGCAGGGCCAGGATCGTAATGATAAAAGACGATATAAACATGGAAACCGAACCGACCCCGTACCCCCACCAGCCGGTAAATCGGCGCTTTTGCCGTCGCATGACTTCACGACCGGCGATCGCCAGCATCACGACGGAAATGAGGATCAGAACAGCCGGATGCGCCCGCTCAAAGACAAACTTAAGGATCAGCCCCACGAGTAATAACTGGATAGTGGTCCGAAGGGCGGCCACCACCAGCTGGGCGGCCAGGTTTAATTTCATCCGGACGGAGACCAGTGCCAGGGCTCCGATCAGCAGGGCGGCCAGGGAAAGATCATATGCGGAAAGCGGGATAACATTCATGCGTTCTGCTCAGGGGTTACCTAAAAAACAGTTCATAGGGGAATCAGCCGATTCTGTTCCAGCCGGAAGCGCCGGTCGGCCACACGTTCGGCCTGGGCCTCATCGTGGCTGACCCAGAGCAGAGATGTGTTTCGCGTGGCCTTTTCGTCCATAAAAAGTGTTTCCACCCGCTTGATATTGTCGGCATCAAGGTTGGATGTTGGTTCGTCGAGAAGCAGGACATCCGGCTGGTGGATCAGGAGTCGCAAGATGGCCAGACGCTGCTTCTCACCACTGGAAAGCCGCCGGATATCCCATGTCATGACACCTTCTTCAAACCCCAGGCAGGCCAGATGGCTTTTATCACACCGACAAAAATGTTCTCCCACGGTATCGTACCACCAGCGGCTTTCCGACGGGAGAAGGGCCACCCTTTTCCGCCATTCCGGCGGCGCTGTTTCATCACAACTGATATCACCCAGACATATTTTTCCCGTATGGGGGACAAGATCGGCCACGGAACGAAGCAAAAGGGTTTTTCCGGCACCGGACGGCCCGGTCAGCACCACGCATTCGCCCGGTTCAACGACCAGGTCAATGGGCCCCACATGCCGGATCTGTAAATTCTGGATATCCAGACGGTTCATTCCATTTCCTATCTATCCGGTACCCGGATATCTTCCTGCGGGCATATCCGCCTGTATCCGGTTTTCCATTGCGTCGGTCTATTTTGTGGTACCGGCGTATATGGTTTTTGCAATCCAAACGCCAGGGGCAAAACCCCAAACCGGCGATATCCGCCCGGTATCGCAGCCAAAACAGGCAGGAATCGCCGTGACACCAAGATAAACATCCAATACCGGCACCGATAATTAATATCCGTAGATGACGGTCTTCATGATTTCCCGGATCGTAGCAAAATGGCAGGTAAGGCGCAACTATTACACCCGGATAGCCGGGATAGGGAAGATGTGATATGGTGGCTGAGTGTTTCCAGGTGCGTCTATTTTGTATCATTGCTCAGTAAAGCGGCAGATGCCGGCGGCGTTGTTGATATATCCGGTAAGAGCCCTCATTCAACAAAACGACCGAAACCCGGAGCAATGAACGCTGCCGACTGTTGCCTGCCGTCTTGACAGGGCATAAAATGCCATGCCGGGAGCGGGTAGTTGTCAGCGGCAGCTGATTTCCAACAGATAGCTGATACGATAGGATATCTCCCCATGCCAGATATGATTACCGTTACCCGCCGTGAAAAAATTGCCACCATCACTTTGAATCGACCCCGGCAGCTCAACGCCTTTACCACGTCCATGGTGACCGGGCTGGAAAAGGTACTGATCGCGCTCCGTGACGATCCGATGATCCGGGTGGTAATCCTGGCCGGCAGCGGGAAGGCCTTCTGTGCCGGTGTCGACATCCAGGAAAAATCGTACAACCCGCTCAATTCCAGGATATTTCTCAAGACCTTCAATCGGGTCGTGGCCATGGTGGAAAGGCTGCCCCAGCCGACCGTGGCGGTGCTGCATGGTGCCGCGGTAGCCGGCGGACTGGAGCTGGCACTGGCCTGCACCTTCCGCCTGGCTGCCCGTAAGGCAAAAATAGGGTTGCCGGAAATCAACCTGGGGCTGGTGGCCGCTGTGGGTACCACCTACCGTCTTCCCCGTCTGGTGGGTTTTGGAAAGGCAGTGGAAATGTGTCTGCTGGGCGAGCTGATGACCGGCGCTGAAGCCGAGGCGGCCGGCCTGGTGAACCGGGCCGTTGACCGGGAAGAACTCGGAAAAGAAGTCGATATCCTGGCACGAAAACTGGCGGCGCAGCCCCCGGTCGCCATGAGCCTGGTCAAGGATGCGCTTTACGCCGCGGCCACGCCCCACGAAGCCGGTCACTGTTTGATGGAAATTCTTTCGGCCAGTGTCAACCACTACACCGAAGATAAAAAAGAAGGGTTGGCCGCTTTTCTTGAAAAGCGGAAACCGGATTTCAACGGACGATAAATTGAGGAGCAGCCATATGACATCATCGACCTGCGGTATTTGTGCCATGGGATTTTACCTTCCGGAAAAGGAAGTGCCGCTTGCCGAGCTGGCTGAAAAAGCCGGCATTCCGGACTTTGTCGCCCAATTTGCCGGTGCCGAAACCGTGAGAGAAGCGGCGGCCGATGAATTTCCCGGCCCGATGGCCATCAAAGCCGCCAAGGCGGCCATCGGCAACGGCCACATGGACCCCGGAGAGATCGATCTGATCGTCTATTGCGGCGCCGGCGTTCCCGATTCTATTTCGCCACCGTCTGCCGGGAATATCCAGCAGGCGATTGGCGCCAACCGGGCCATGGCCTTCGATCTGGTACAGGGATGCTGCGGCATGCTCACCGGGTTGCAGGTGGCCAAAGCCCATATTGCACTGGGTGAAGGGGGCGATACGGTGATGCTGGTCACCGGCGATAAATGGAGCCAGTTCACCCGTCACCATTCGGCGGATTCGGTCTTTTTCGGTGACGGCGGCGGGGCCGTCGTTCTTCGGAAAGATCACCCGGATCTGCAGCCTGTGGCCAGCGAAATCATCACCAGGGGCGAATACCACGACCTGTGGGGGATTCGGGCCGGCGGGTTGCGATGCCCAGCCGCGAGCGACACGCTGGAAAAAGACATGCATATCTATCAATGCCTTGATCCGGAACGGGCCCGCCATGAATTCAAGGAACTCTATATTCCGGTCATGGTCGAAACCGTCCGGGGCGCCATGAAAAAAGCCGCTATTACTTCCACGGATGTCGCATTTTTCTCGATGGTCAACGCCAATCTGAAAGTCCAGGAACTACTGCTGGATCAGCTCGATATACCGATGGAACGGTCATCCGCTAAATACCTGAAGCGGTTCGGGCACTTCGGCTCCCAGGATATCTTTTTTAATCTGGATCTGGCGGTTCAAGATCAAAAAATCCATAAAGGAGATCATATTGTCATGCTGACCACCGGCATCGGGTTTTCATGGGGATGCACGGTCATCAGGTACTAAGCCCAGGGTTGAAAATCCTGCTGCCTCTAAATATCGATCCGGGTTTCATTGCGATCAATCGCTGAAACGGACAGATTGCCTGCCGTTATTTCACTTTTTTTATGGTTTCTTTTACAATCTCCGTAATGGTTTTCATTACCATTTTTGACATGGGTGCGATGTTTATCTCGGGAAACATCAAACCGACCATCCAGGGTTTCATTTTCATGAAACGCAATGATGTTTGACCATTTTTTTGCGCGATTATTATACTTTTGGGCATCATGATACCCATATCAAAACTCATTTTGGTTAGTGCCCGATGCGATTTTTCAGCATTACAGATTTGAACAATCCGATACTCAAAGTCATTCGGTATTGGTAAGTTTTTCTTCTTGAATGTCTCTTTCAGATCGTGAACCGCTACTACATTGAAATCGTAATCTTTCACAACCTCTGTCAAGGTCTCGAAAACCTTTCCGAAGGGAGCGTTTGTCGTATATTTTTCAGCAATATTTCCCAACAGCCATTTTGATAACAGTTTTTTCATTTTTTGTTCCTTCCATTTATTTTATTAGCCACGCTGGGTTTTATACGTTACGTGAAAAATAAGGCGCGTGCCTCTTCTCTTTTTCCAGGTTATAATAGAGAGATCCTGTCCCAAAAAGGGTTACAAAAAATCAACTCGATCCGTTTTGCACACAACCATCCTGAATTATTAAAGCCATGTGACGGGCGGCATAACTACCTAACCCTATTGGACAATCAACGGCAGTGTACCCTTTTTCGTATTCCACGTGATACCGGCCACCCACAATCAATAAAGAGACCGCTGTGTTGGTAACGTGCACCGATGATACAATTTTATGAACCAGAAAGCGGGGCATGACCGTGAAATATTGACATGCGGTTCCAAAATCGTTATTGATTTTAACTGGCTCGGTTTTCAATCATTCTGGTATTGCGTCCAGCGATTTGATAATGGGGAATCGATGAAAAGATACATGGCAAAAAGTATTTTAGCCCTTTCGGCGATAATATTTCTGTTGGCTCAACCGTGCGTTGCCATTGATCTATCTCAATTTCGCTATGGCGACCCGCAAAAACATGGTGACTGGACGTTCTATCAGTTCAGAAAAGGAAACCCCTTTAAACTCCCTTATATAATGCGAGCCATCACAACTTCAGACACGACCAGTGGTCTTTTCCACCTGGCGTTGGACTATTTTGCCCTGGCAAGGTGCCATTCAGCTTTAGAAATAATCGAAGAGGAAAAAGAACAGATAGCAGAGACCGACCAGCGAGAAGTGACCGGAATTCTGAAAATCGATTCCCAGAACCCCCAAGAGATTACATTACGGTTAGTAAAAACAAAAGATACATTGTTTACTTTTTACATATTGCCAACATCCATTTTCGATAATGTTCACCCGGACAGCCGGAAAATGACCATTACACCTGAGAAACACGCGCCGATACACTTCTCACTCACAGGTTTTTTAGAGGCAAATGAAGAGGCAAAAATCTTATGTACCGACTTTTCAGATTTTTGGGAGCACCTTGATAAGAACAAGCTGAAAAATTAGGTAGTGTAATCTTTTTTGTGTGAAATTATTATAGCTCGAAAAAAAGGCGCTTTTCCTTTATAAGGGTGTCGACCACAACAACCCGAAAGAAAGGAGAAGCGCCAATGAAGTAAGTAAGGCCAGCAAACAATTGGCTGAGGCGGTCGAAGCCCATAGGAAAAGTCGCCGCTAATCTGCCGTTTATGAAAAATATGGCAGAGAATAATTTCACACATAATTCTTGACACTACCTACTTTTATATTCTGTTCGAAAAACCATTTCCACTCAAGGTTTAAACGGTTTTAGCTGGAGCTCTTTTATGACTCTGAAATGCTTTATGTTACTTGAAGCGAGCGTCATATTATTTTCAACTGCTGTTGCTGCTATGATAGCGTCAGCGGCCCCCAGGCTGGAGGATAACGTGTATTCCTCAACATAAATGGATGCACGGTGGCCGATATTTTCCGTCAGTGGGAGTACGATGAAATCAAAAGATGTTAGAAAATCTTTCGTGTATTTGTGCTGTGTTTTGTTCTTGGCGTTCTGCAACAACTCCATGTAAGTCTGGATCGAAAGATGTTTTTCTTCTTCTTTTTCAAATAGCCTGACTGCCTTTTCGTTGCCCCGCTGAGCCCAGATAAAAATATCGGTGTCAAATATCATCGTATCTGGGTCTCCTCAGCTCATTCATGGTCTCACCCACAGACTTTGTCTCATCAGACAGCATACCGATAAAAGGATGTTCTTTTATTTTGAATTTTTTCTTTTTGCGTGCTGGAATCAACACCCCCTTGACTTTCCCTCGATATAAAACCGTTACTTTCTCGTTCCTGTCAAGAGCCTTAAGCACATCATTCATTTTGTACCGCAAATCAACCACTGTAGCTTTCATTGTGGGCCTCCTGCATAAAATGTATAATTAGAATATACATTAATCAGAGAGAATGCTCAAGCAGGGGTATCATTTTTTCACAGATAGCAAAGAGCGTTTTATCAATTGTCCCGCCCAACAATATCCCGCAAAAATACTTGTCACCCGGGACGATCGCTCCCTGCCCAAAAATCTGATTCCCGTAAAGCGGGATGATTGATAAAATGTGGTTGAACCTGAGCCGCGGGTTCGAAGAAAAGGGGCTGCGCGGTCAGCATCACCGCTCTATGGAGATTGTTTATAACTCATTGGAAAAGCAATGTAAAGACATATCTCTGTCTTTTCGGGAAGGGCGCAGTCGATGTATCCTGTTTTTGGATGGGGTTTTTCAGGCCAGGGTTTAACCCGGCGCTCTGTTAAGGGTAGTTTCATCGCTTCGTTCTGATTTATTGGTCGATGGTGGCCGTAAAAAAGACGCACCGATCCGGTGGATAAAAACCGCTTTACTCACAGGGAGGGCCACATACGGCCTGCGAACTGTTCAGCGCAAGGATCTCGCCAAACGGCATCATCACCGCCCCGGCCGCAATAGGGACAACGCCGGATATCCCGGCCGGTCAGGCGGAGCATTTTCTCCCGCAGGGTTTCTTTTTCGCGGCGCGTAATGGTCATGGCCACGCCGATGAGGCGGCGGATCAATAATACCGCTTTTTTCTTGTTGGTA
>QNYZ01000006.1 GCA_003973265.1 Deltaproteobacteria bacterium
AGCAGTGTCGAAATAATCTAACAACAATGCAAAATTGATACGCCCCGGCTGCTACCGCTGCCCGGCAGGCGTCCGTACCCGGCGACTTTCCCTCAAACGCCTGATCAACCTGAAACCCGCCGGACCGGGTAAACCCATCGGCCAGCCGGCGACCGATGTCCCCGCCATCCTGGTCGGCCATCAGAATCCGGATCCCGGTATCTGCCATGGGCTTCATCACATTGGCCTGCACCAGGGTAATCACCACCACCAGGGCAGCGGGCATGACAAAGAGCAGCAGCAGGCCGGCCCGGTCCCGGAACAGCAATCTGAGTTCTTTAATAAAAGTTGCGGCTAATTTATCCATTGGTTGCTCTGCATGGGATCAATCTCTGAGACTTTTCCCTGTCAGGGACAGGAATACATCCCCCAGATGATCACACCCGTCATGGGAGACGATCAGCGCCTGCGGCGGGCCGCCGGCAATGCACGTCCCCTTGTCGATCACCACCACGTCGTCGCAGATCCGTTCGGCCTCTTCCATGTAATGGGTGGTATAGACCATGGTCATACCCGATGATTTCAGGGAAAGCAGTTTTTCCAGAATCATGTGGCGGGAATGGATGTCGATCCCCACGGTCGGTTCATCCAGAAAAAGCAGTTTGGGTCGATGTAGCAGGCCTGCGGCCAGGTTGAGGCGCCGCTTCATGCCGCCGGAAAATGTTTTTACAAGTTGACCCGCCCGATGCGTCAGACCGGAAAAATCAAGGGCAAACCGCCGGGACTCCCTGCGGTCACGGCCTTTCAATCCATACAGCCGGGCAAAATAGTCGATATTTTCGCCGGCGGTGAGATTGTCGTACACAGCGATCTCCTGGGGCACCACCCCGATCATCCGCCGGACCCTGTTTGGGTCCACCGCCGGATCGATTCCGCCGATGAGAATCCGCCCGGCCGTGGGTGCCCGCAACGTTGTCATCAGGGAGATGGCCGTGGTTTTTCCGGCGCCGTTGGGCCCCAGCAGTCCCATAATCGTCCCCGCCTGTACGGACAGGTCCAGGCTTTTTAACGCCGGTGTATCCGCGTTCTTATACGTCATGGACAAACCGGTCGTAGAAAGAGCCGTATGGCCGGATTCTGTTTTATCCATGGGATTGAAACCTCAATTCACCGACAGGGTTAACATACCATAATCATCTGACGATCCGAGCTTCAGACAGTGGAGCCGACCGGGCTTTAAAGGGATTGCCGGGCGGGGCAGTCCGAAAGTGTCATCAAATACCGTCCCCGGAGAAACCGACGGATACAACATGCCCCCGGTCAGGGAGAGCGCAGCGATGGCCATATCAAACGCCTGGCCAACGGGAAGGCCGCCGTACACCCCCGTATAGACACCGATAGTGCCGGAGATCGATACCAGCCGGGGGTACCGGTTCAGGCAGTCGGTGTACCCATCCGCGCCGAGAATGACCGGTGAACCATCATCAGGCCCGGGCAGGCGACCAGGAATCTTTCCCATGGAGACCGACTCGATAATCCCATACGTTCCGGCCGTTTCCCCGGCTTTTGACAAAACAAAAAAGGCCGCCCCTTCACCGATAACGGCCAGCGCCGGCTCTCCCTGCACCGCACCGGCCGAGCCTCTGCCGTCAAGCGTCTGTCGATAGTGCCCCAGCACGTTGCAATATTCATCAACGCCCCCGACCAGTACGGTATCTACCCGCCCTTCGGACAGCCATATCAGGGCCGTTAACAGCGCCTGGGCCACGGACATATCGAACTGGCTGACAGATAGACTCGGCCCCTTTTCCCTGAGCAAAATCGCCAGGTACGCGGCAGCGGCATTGTGGACTGAATTGGAAAACCGGGTGGGCGAGCCGAAAGAAACACTATCGCTTGTCAGCGAATGCGTGAAATCGGCGGTATTGCAGGTTGGGCCGTATCCGGTGGCCAGGATTATCCCCATCCGCCCGGGTCGACTCTCCCGCATCCCGGCATCGTCCAGCGCCAAAAAACCGCCCAGCAGAGCCAGCCGGGTATAATGGTCAAACCGGCGACGCGCTTTTCTGGAGACGTAGCGTGCCAGCGGCGCCGTGTCCGCCAGCAGTGCCGGCGCCGTTATGTCTCCTTTTTCGGTCGATATACGAACCGTTTGATCCGGACTTCTTCCCTTTTCCAGCGCCTGTTTCAACAGGGACACCCCGCACCCGAAGCCGCCCACCACTCCCATACCGGTAATGGCGGCCCGTATCATTGATCCGCTCCATCGCCGATTATCAAGACCGCGTTGTTGCCGCCAAAGGCCAGGGATTCACTCAAGGCAATCCTGCCACGGATCGACCTGTTTTCCCGTACCGGCCGGGACGGCAGCATCGGGTCCGGTTCTTCGTACCCCAGGCAGGCGGGAATCTTCCGGTTTTTCAGGCAGGCCATGCTGAATACGGCCTCCATGGCACCGGCCGCGCCCAATGTATGGCCGGTGTACCCCTTGGTCGAAAAAAAGGGAATGCCGGGCAACCGCCTGGCCAGGACCTGGGATTCGATCCGGTCGTTATCATCGGTACCGGTGCCGTGGGCATTGATAAAGGCAACTTCCTGAAACGAGACACCGCTTTCCCGCAGGGCATCGTCAATGGCCAGTTCCAGCCCCGCACCGGTGGGATCCGGTGAGGTGAGGTGATACGCGTCGGCCGACGCGCCGTATCCCAGAATTGATCCCTGAACCCGCGGTGGCCGGATACCTGTCAATTCAGGGGATTCAAGAACCATCACCGCGGCTCCCTCCCCCAGGTTCATTCCCTTTCGCCGCCGATCAAAGGGTCGGCACGGGTCCGTATCCATGATCATTAACGAACGAAACCCATGATAGGTGACCTGATACATGGCATCGGCCCCGCCGGCGATCACCAGATCACAGATCCCTTCCCGGATCCATCCGGCGGCCAGCCCGATGGCATCGGTCCCGGCGGAACAGGCCGTAACGACGGTCAGGGTGGGGCCGGAAAGATGCCATTCCCTGACCAGTGCCGCCGTCGGGTTGCTTTGCAAAAACCGCTCCCGGGGTGAAACAAACGACTCGCCGCTTTCGGGACAATTCCGATAATAGGTTTCATTGTTCATGGCCGTCCCCACGTTGGTTCCCAGACAGACCCCGACCCGCAAATCGCGCAGATCCCGGATCGTCCGGCCGGCATGACGGATCGCTTCGGATGCGGCAGCCAACACCAGTTTAAACAGCCAGGGGATATCGTTTCGCCGACGGATATCCACCGGCAGAAACGTTTGAGGGACTTCAAATACCGGCGATAAATCTTCGAGCGGACATTTAAAAACGGCAGGCGGCCCAGGGTTTCGAACACCCCGGTATAAGGTCTGCATACTGGTATTCAGCGTTGCACCCGCATGACAGATGCATCCCATTCCGGTAACGGCAACCGGCAACCGGGGGGTCATGCCGCCTGCCGGGCCTCGATGAAGGCGGCCAGGGTATTGATAGATTCAAGGGCCGGACGCCCCTCTTTCATATCCCGAATTTCTACGCCAAAATGCTTTTTCAGCTGAAATACCAGCTCAATGGCATCAATGGAATCCAGGCCGAACTTATCACCAAATAACGGCTCGTCGTCCTTAATATCTTCCAGCAAAATATCTTCGAGGTTTAATTCTGTTATGATGATCTGCTTGAGTTCTTCTTTAAGTGTCATATAAATCAGGCCTGTCTTCGTTTGAGTATTATTTTCGGGTGCTCGTTTTGTCTCGCCACTGCCAGCAGCTGCGTATAGATTGATTTCTCCTGTTCCGCACACTCCCTGAGAATCTCAGCCATGGCACCGTACGATTCCATTTCGGTGGCCCGGTTCTTACAATTTCGTGACCCCATCAGGGCAAAATCCCGCCAGCGATCACCGACCAGGGTCATCCGGGCCGACAGCTCATTGAGTAATCCGCTGTTCAGGTGCCTGGATGCCTCCTGCAAGAACGCCGAATACATAAAACGGAACCCGGCCCCGCCGGTACCGAGTTCTTCCTGCATCCGGATCAATTGCCCCAGGTATAAGGCGGCCCGCCGGTTTCCCAGTTTTTGGGGCCATTTTTCGACCTGGTTGGCGAGAAAGCGTATCCCCCGAATACCGATTACCGGTCCCGGCGTATGGAGCATCGCCCAGGCGGCTTTCTTAATCCCCGTAGCGATAGCCGCGGAAAGATCGACCGTCTCAGGGACCTCCTTAAAATAATACATGGTGCCTCTGGGCGAAAGAGGCCCCCTGGCAAACCGCGCTTTCATCAAATCCCTGCCGGGACAGACGACCGGGTCGGGAAAGACCGGGTCGCTGATCAGGTAATCATCTCCCTCTTTCCCGTATACCACCAGGTTGTGCATATTAAAATGGAACCGGAATGCCGGGGGAAAATACGGTAACCAGTAGCCCCCGGTTCGGCACCCGACCGGCGTCCCCTCTGCAAGCTTTCGATCCAGGGCCTCCATGGCGGCCCGTGGCTGACGAAATTTCTGCCAGCAAACCGATATACCGAACCGGCGGGTGACCTGTTTAAAAATGCCGCCCACGGCACATCGAAATGTGGTCAACGGCAGGCCATTGACCCGGATAAAGGGAAAATAACCGAAAAACAGGCCCCGTCCGACTCCGAATGCCATGGCTTCACTGATATCAAGCCCTTCATGAAACAACAGGTTGGATACGACCCCGCTTTCACAATGGGATGATTGTCGGTGGGTAAAAGGAATCCTGATATTATCCATTTTTATCATGCTGCTCTTTATCGTCCGCTGAAGACGGTATCCGGGTCAATTCCTCAGGTGTGATGTCGAACACATCCGCATAGCGCTGAATCTGATCCGGTGTCAACGCTTTAAAACCGGACGGCTTGAGATGGCGCCATACCCGCCAGCGAAAGACCCCCACATACTTGGCCAGCAGTCCAACGCTCATCTGGTGGCGGGCCATGTGATACGCCAGCGGACTGGCCGTTCCCGCCTTTACACGTTCCAGGGCATCTGCCACTTTATCTTCTATCACCTGCCACGCCTGGGCATTGGCAATATTTTTCGGTGCCCATCCCAGGCTGGGGACCAGCACATATTGCCCGTTATCATCCACGGCATAACAGATTTCACTCTGATCCTCTCCCATGCCATAATCCTGGGGTACATCTTTGATTTTCATGGTATATACAGGTTCATTACTTTATATTTTTTCCTCAGACAACGCTTGTTTAATCCTGGGCGATTCTACGCAAAACCTTGCGTCAGGATATTGAACGGAAAATCGCTATTCAGGTTCATATAACAGAAGAAGAGATAAAAAACCATCTTGCTGCGACAACGTCTCTGTCGTTTTCGATAAATCTGTCGAAAACACAAAAGCGATCCATATCCACAGCCGTCCCGCCGCCATATGGCAAACCGTATTTCGGGATTCAGCGGAAATATAAAAAGTTTGATTTTTTCTTGACATGATATGATATGTATATTAATTGTCCACAATCCACAATCCACAATCCACAATCGGGTGAAATGATATGGCAACCCTGTTTAAATTAGAAAAACGTCTGACACTTGTGGATCAAGTCGCCAATCAGCTGCGGGAGGCGATTACATCCGGCAGATTAAAGTCCGGTGACCGGTTGATCGAGGCCGATATCGCCAAAAGCATGCAGATCGGGCGCAATGCCGTGCGTGAAGCCATCCGGTATATGGAAAAAGAAGGTCTGGTTACCACCACCCCCTTCAAAGGTGCCCATGTCACCATACCCAATATAGATGAAATCGATCAGATGTTTGAAGTGATGAGTGGGCTGGAAGGGATGTGCGCACGGCTTGCCGCCCAGAAAATGACAAATCAGGGTCTCAAAAAGATTGAGTGCCTCCACGCAGAGCTTGAGAACCATTACGCTGAAAAAGATCCTAAGGCATACCTGAAAATTAACTGGCAATTCCATGAATATATCCAGGAATTATCGAAAAACAAGGTGCTGAGTGAAGTCACCAGCGGGTTGAGACAAAAGACCCTTTTATACGACCGGAGGCAGTTGTATCAACCGAATCGCTTTAATGCTTCCATGCAGGAACATCGGAAAATTTTGGCGGCGTTTCGTAAAAAAGATCCAGACCTTGCTGAACAGATGATGAAAAATCATCTTTTGCAGCAGGGAAAAGCGCTTGTCAAAAGTTACAAAAGCGAAGACGGGAATTAGCCTGCCGATGGCACCAGGCGGCAGACATTTCCCCGGGTCTTTTACTGCTAAAGACCGAAAGATAAAACCCTAAAATGAAAAGGAGAAAGAGATGGCTAAGAAACAGTATTTAATTGTGGCGTTGTTGCTGGTTTTTGTAACGATCTTTTGGGGAGGAAATGCGTTTGCGGCCAGGGACGACCTGATCGTTGCCGCTGCCCAGAAGTCCCAGAACCTTGACTTCTATCAATCGACCGCCCGGACGGATATTCAGATTAGTTATTTGATTTATGATGCGCTTTTTGAAAGGGATCCTAAAACGGGAAAGTTGAAACCCCACCTGGTCACCGACTACAAGCTGGTCAATCCGACCACCTGGGAATTCAAACTGCGATCCGGAATTAAATTTCACAGCGGTAATCCGTTAAATGCCGAGTGTATCCGTTTTACGATTAATCGTGTACTGGACCCTGCCTTTAAATCGGTACAGGCGGCCAACTGGAAATGGATCAAGAAAGTTGAAGTTATCGACGATCTGACTTTCCGGATTATCACCGATGGCCCGTATCCAATCGCGCTCCAGCGGTTGAATACGTTATTTCCCTACGATCCCAAATGGGTCACGGAAATGGAAGCCAAGCATGGCAAGCAGTACCTCTCCCGGCACATGAATGGAACCGGTCCTTTCAAATTCGTAAAATACATTGAAGGCGACCGGCTTGAACTGGTCCGCAATGACGATTACTGGATGAAAGGATATCCCAAATTTAAGAAAATGACGATCCGCTTCATACCGGAGAGTTCGACCCGGCTGGCAGAGGTCCTGGGTGGCGGGATTGATGTCGCCATGTGGCTGCCGCCGGATGCTATTCCGACCCTGGAAAAAAATAAAAACACCAAAGTCGTCGAAGTCCCTATTCTCAGGGTCGCTTTCTGGCAGTTTGATGGCGATGCCCGTGGCGGCGAAAAGTCCAAACCCCTCACGGATGTCAGGGTCCGGAAGGCGATCTGGCATGCCATCGACCGGAAAGCCATTTTCAAAGACGTGCTGGGCGACCATGTGGATCTGGTCAATATTCCCAACAACCCGGTTGTGCTGGCAGCGGACCCTACCCTCGAGATTCCCGAGTACAATCCCGAAAAGGCAAAAGCGCTGCTGAAAGAAGCCGGATACGAAAAAGGGTTTAAGCTGGCAATCTGGACCTGGAATGCAATGTATCTGCAATATATGGAAGCGGCCATTCCGTACCTGCAAAAGGTCGGTATCGAACCGATTATCAAAGATTACGCCGGCCGCTGGAGTGATCTGGCGCCACTGCTCAAGAGCGGAAAGGTGTGGGGCGTCCTGCATTCGAGCTGGGGATCTTTCAACGTTTTCGACCCGGATGCCATCTATTCATACTTCTTCATGTACCCTGAAGGCCCCTATGTTTACAACAAGGATCCCGAGCTGAACAAATGGCTCCACGAGGCCCGCCAGACCATGGATAAAGAAGTCCGGATGGCACTCTACAAAAAAGCGCAAAGACGCGTTATTGAGAAGGCTTACTGGATCCCGCTGTTCGTTGAACATGCCATCCACGGGGCCAATAAAAAACTGAACTATGAGCTCGGAAGCGACCAGGTACCCCGTTTCAAGTATGCATACTGGTCAGAATAGACCCAAGCTATTATTAAACCTGAAAAACATACTGGAAGGTGAGATCAGAATCTCCTTGTGTATCAGGTTTGCTATTTCTTTTAATGTCATTCTTGGGTTTTCCTTTAAAAGAATGAGCATCTGGACACGGGGGACAAATCTTCGGTGAGTTACTCGCTTTAG
>QNYZ01000020.1 GCA_003973265.1 Deltaproteobacteria bacterium
CGACGTCCTTTGTCAGCGCCCGGGCGATACCCCAGCTGAAAGACGCGGCCGATGTCATGGCCGGGATATCCCGGCCCGGAATATCGAGATACAGGATGGAGCATGCAGCCATGGTACCCAATGCCAGAGGTGCCGGCCATGCGGTGGCAGCGGGCGTCGACCAGCTGGTGGTGGTCATCTCGGCGACATTGGCCCATAACCAGGCCAACGTTCACCGAACCGTTGACGAATCCCTGGCGGACCTGGATGACATCTTCGCCCTGTCACGGCAACACGGCGTACCGGTGATCGGTGCGGTGGCCGTCGCATTTGGCTGCCCCTTTCAGGGCGATGTGGCCCGCGCCGACACTTTCCACATTGCACGGGCCTATGTAGACAGAGGGGCCGCGTCCGTGATGCTGGCCGACACCACCGGGATGGCCACGCCGGTTCGGGTGATTGAGATGGTTACCGCATTTAAAGAAATGTTCTCCGGCACGGAGCTGATCCTTCACTTTCACAACAATCGCGGAACAGCCATGGCCAACCTGCTCGCCGCGATGACCGCCGGGGCCCGCACGTTTGATACGGCCCTGGGCGGTATCGGCGGATGCCCCAATGTCCCACTGGCAGCGGGAAATCTGGCCACTGAAGATGTGGTTTTCATGCTGGAAGAGATGGGGATCTCAACTGGTATCGATTTACTAAAAATCATTGATGCGGCACACTTACTGGAAAAGCGGCTGGGATTTACGCTTCCCGGTCAGGTGATGAAAAGCGGCCCGTGTCGCCCCCTCCCCTGCCGGGATACAGGTTCAGGCTGCTTAACATCGAAAAACAACGATGAATGAAAGGAGGCAACAGATGCGCAAAAAAAGCAACCGGTACGCACGGGGATTGTTGACAGCGGGGCTGATGGTCGCCCTGGTTTTCTGCGGCCAGGCATTTGCCGGGCCGATGAGCATTGAAATCAGCTGCACCATGAAACCGGGGGGATCGGAAGAAGCCGGTATTATGAAATTCAAGGAGCTGGTTGAGAAGAAAAGCGAAGGACGCATGAAAGTCAAGGTCTTTATGAGTGGCCAGCTGGGCAAGGAAAAGGCGGTGCTGGAGCTGATGAAAATCGGCCAGACCCAGATGGCCCTGACCGGCGGTATCTTTCGAACCATGTTCGCCAAGGAATACGATCCCATTACGATTCCCTTTTACATGCCGACCTGGGACAGCATTGTGGCTTATCTCAACGGCCCCATGGGCAAAAAGATTAAAGCCCTGGCCGAGGAAAAAGGCGGAGTCATCGATTTCGGACCCCAGAAACGGGCGCCGCGGCATATGACATCCAACCGAAAAATCATGGGACCCGATGATATCAAGGGGTTAAAAATGCGCCTGCCGGCCATTCCCATCTGGGTGGATGTCTGGAAAGAGCTCGGCGCCCTGCCGACGGTCATTCCGGCACCGGAGATTTATCTGGCCATGAAAACCGGACAGGTCGAAGCACACGAAAACTCTCTGGTCTCCCCCTACTCCCGCAAATTATGGGAAGTCCAAAAGTATATCATTCTAACCGGCCATGTCTACTTCCCCTGGCACTGGGTTGCCAGCAAAGTCTGGTTTGACAAGCTCGATCCCAAGGATCAGCAATTAATCACCAAAGCCATTGAGGAAGCCAGGGCATACGGCACCAAAATGGAAGACGAAAAAGATGCGTTTTACGCTAAAGAACTCAAAAAACATGGTATGATATTCGTCACGCCGGATAACGCCGCTATTCGTGCTAAAGCCATGCCGGCAATAAAACGGGCGGTTGCCAACCTCGCCCCCGGTGTTGCCGAAGAAGTGGCGCGCGTATCGAAATAGCCAAAACCCGGGAACCGCAGACTTGAACAAAGTCGGGTACCGGCAGTTACGTAAGGACGAATACATGAAGCAGGGTGTGGCCGGCTGAATTTTTTTTATTTGCCGCTGCACCCTGCTCGATTATCTGTGCTGCACCTTTCAGCTCAGAACAGGACTCGCATTTTCGGATGAAAACCATTCTTCGGTTATATGATATCGGCGCCCTGATCAGTTTCTGCGCCATGATGGGATGTATCCTGATCGAGGTGATCAGCCGTAATATTCTGCACCTGCCAACCACCTGGGCCGAGGAAGCATCCCGCCTGTTCTGCGTCTGGAGCGTTTTCCTGGGATCGGCATCGGCCTGGCGCCGGAAATCCCACATCGTCATCGACGTCCTGCTGCGACGTCTGAAAGGACGGACGCACCTGGCCCTTCGCCTGCTGGTGGATATACTCAGCGCTATTTTCCTGATCGCCATCTGGTTTGGCACCCTCAGTATCATGAAGGTATCCTACCCTTCCAAAACCACTGCCCTTGAAATCAGTATCAGCTACTTCTACCTGGGCGTTTTTTTCGGGCTGACCGGCATGATCATTTTCCATATGGCTCAGCTAAAGGATGCGGCCGCTCAGTGGTTTGATTACCACCGGCCACGGCGGCAGGGGAGCTAACGCCCATGGAAATGCTGGTTTTTTTTATCGGGCTTCTGATTCTCCTGTTTATTCTGGGTATTCCCGTAAGTATCTCCATCGGCCTGACATGTATGGCCGTATTGTGGGCCGAAGGCGGTTTTGCCAATATTCCCCTGAACCTGTTTCCCCTTAAAATGATGCATGGCGTCAATAATTTTCCTATTTTAGCCATCCCGTTTTTCATTCTGGCGGCCAACGTCATGAACAAAGGAAGTGTCACGCCGCGCATTTTCGATTTTGCCAATGGCCTGGTGGGCCATCTGCGGGGCGGACTCGGGCATGTCAATGTACTGGCCAGTATGATCTTTGCCGGCATGTCCGGGACAGCAGTGGCCGATGCCGCCGGCCTGGGAGCATTAGAAATCAAGGCCATGCAGGACCAGGGATATCCACTGAAATACAGCACGGGGATCACCGGGGCATCATCGGTTATCGGGCCGATCATCCCGCCCAGTGTCGCCATGGTTATCTATGGCTGGCTGGGAGATGTCAGTGTCGGCGCCCTGTTCGTCGCCGGTATTATTCCCGGAATCCTGCTGGGCGGCAGCCTGATGTTGATGACATGGATCTTCTCCTATCGGATCGACATGCCCATGCGCCCCCGCCCGCCCGCCATCGAAATCTGGCGATTGTCCAGGCGTGCGCTTTTATCTCTGGTCACACCTGTCATTATCGTCGGGGGTATCTGGTCCGGCCTGTTTACACCAACTGAATCCGGAGTGGTTGCCAGCACCTATGCCATCATCCTTGGCATGGTGATCTATCGAGATGTCACCTTTAAAGATCTGCTTGAAGTCTTCTACAATACCATCGAATTTACCGCCATCGTCTTATTTATCATCTCCATTGCCGTTCTTTACGGCTGGTTGCTGGTAAAGCTCCAGATCCCCCTTTCTCTGGCTGAGATGGTCATGCAGTTATCCACCAATTCGACGGTGTTGCTCGTTATCATCACCTTCTTCTTCCTGGTTGTCGGCTGTTTCATGTCTGTGATTGAATCCGTCTTAATCTTTACGCCGGTAATGGTTCCCATGATCAAGCTGCTCGGAATCGACCCGCTTTTTTTTGGCGTACTGATGGTGATCTCCCTTTCGGTGGGCGTTATTACACCACCGTTCGGCAATGTTATTTATGTTCTGGTGGGAATTACAAATTCAACTTTTGAAGATGTGGTCAAGGCAATCCTGCCCTTTTTGATCCCTATCCTGGTCACCATCCTGATTCTCGTCTGTTTTCCACAGCTGGTAACATTTCTACCGCGGCTCATGGCCGCTTGACGTTGCTGCCCTGCTTCATGCGGCAGGTGCCTCTGGTTCAAATTGTTTCACCTGCGCCTCAACCCCCATATCTTTAAAGCGCGTGCCCGCTTTTATAGATATATCGATCTCCCCGGAAATAGATATGAGTAACTTCAAGGGGGCGGCTATCGGCACTGTAGTATACGTTCTCAACGAAAAAGAGAGCGGACCCGAAGTGAATGCCGAGAATCGATGAAACATCCATGTCCGAAACCACCGCTTCGACCTGCTGGCTTGTCTTGGCTATGGGTATTTTCCCGGCGTTTTTGAATACTTCGATAAATGAATGGGTTGTAAAATCGCTTTTCTTTAGCTTTCCGACCATATCGACGGGAATAAAGTTTATATAATATGATGCGGGTTCTCCCTTTAGCCTGCGCACCCGCCTGAGGCACCAGACTTCTTTATCTGAATCACGTCCCAGGGTTTTGGCAATGGGCTGAGGACAGGATATTTTTTCAAGAGATAAAACGTCTACGGTCAAACGATATTTTTTGCGCAGAGCAGAATCCACCCAGTCACGAAAATTACCGGTAATTTTTAGCGGAATCCGTCTTTCTTTACGGGAGATCACCCGGGTGCCGATTCCCCGCTTGCGAAGGATCAAACCCTCCTTGACCAGCAGCGCCATGGCTTTACGAATTGTAATATTGCTGACATTAAACTCTTCGGACAGCCGGCTTTCCGAGGGAAGCAGTGCATCCGGCTCGTATTTGTGGGAAACGATCCGTTCCTTTAATGTTTCGGCCACCTGGTAGTAAAAAGGAATCGAACCGTCACGATCCATGACAACTATTTTATCATTTTTAGCCATTTTCCCTGATCCGGGCTAACCGTTGCCCGGCCTCGATCAGCACATCATCATTTTTTGCAAAATGAAGCCGTATCAGGTGATGGACGGGTTCATGAAAAAAACTCGACCCGGGTACAGCCGCCACGCCGATTTCTTTTGCCAGGTAATGGCAAAAGGCCGTATCATTCACGGCGCCGAACTCACTGATATCAATCATCACATAGTAAGCGCCCTGGGGCAGCACATACGTCAACCCCGCGTTATCAAGAAACCCGCAAAACAGATCACGCTTACGGGTATATTCCGCCTTAAACGACTGGTAGTATTCAAGGGGCAGATTCAGGGCGGCAACTGCCGCTTCCTGCAACGGAGCCGCGGCGCCCACCGTAAGAAAATCGTGGACTTTTCGGGCCGCGGAAATAACCCGTTGTGAGGCAATGATATACCCCAGGCGCCACCCGGTCATGGAATAGGTTTTAGACAAGGAGCTGATCGAAAGGGTTCGCTCAAACATATCCGGCAATGCTGCGATATATTCATGCTGAAAGGGTTCGTACACAATGTGTTCGTACACTTCGTCGGTAAGAATAAAGGCATCGAACTCTTTTGCCAGATCGGCAATGACGGTTAATTCTTCTTTGCTGAATACCTTTCCCGATGGATTGGACGGGTTACATAAAACCAGCGCCTTGACTCCCTTTTCAAATGCTGCGCGCAATTCATCCGGATCGAAAGAAAATTCCGGAGGATGCAGGGGAACGTAGATGGGATAGGCGCCGGACAGGAGCGTGTCAGCACCATAATTTTCATAAAAGGGTGAAAATACGATGACGTTGTCGCCCGGATTGCAGGCCGTCATCATGGCGACCATCATCGCTTCAGTACCACCGCAGGTCACCACGATATGCGCATCACCGTCCAGGTCAAGTCCCATGAAATGGCGCTGTTTCCGGGCCAAAGCCTTCCTGAAATCCGGTGCCCCCCAGGTGATCGCATATTGGTGATAATCCCCGTCGACGGCCCGGTGAGCCGCATCAAGTACTTCGGGCGGCGGGTTGATATCCGGAAATCCCTGGGAGAGGTTAATGGCATGATATTGATTGGCCACCCGGGTCATCTCCCGGATAACGGATTCGCTCAGCAGGTTCAGGCGCTCGGCAGTTTCAGGCATCGCGGCATGGCTCTTTTGTCGGGTTGATCGCATTGCTGAACCCGGGGCACTTTGATATACACAGGCAAACGATCCTCCGGCAGGTTCAGGTTAATAACATAAATTGAATCTTTTTCTTATCACAGTCGAGATCTAATTCAAAGCGTTTTACTCAATTGAGCGACCCTGTTGAGCCAATTTACCCGCCGGGATCTCTTTGAAGTTTTCACCAGCCCGATTGACGATAGTGTCACCGGCGTAATTCCCGAAGATTCCAGGATGGTTCGTTTCATCGGGTGACACCCCGGTATTTGAAGACAGATTCCGGCAGGAAAACCCGGCCGGTACACCTGTTGAGAAGTATCGGCAGCCCTGCTCCACCCAGTGGGACAGACAGATAACATCCGGTTTGACTCTGAAAAAAATTAAATACTTCCCTTGATCAAAGCCTCAATGACTTGTTTCTGCTCCAGGCCGACCTCGTCAAATCGTACGCCAATCCCCTTTTTATCCCGACGCACGACTTGCCCGCTAATGGTACACCTGGATTTTATTCCTGGCGACGAAAGCGTAAGGTCAATCTTCTGCCCAAGTTTTATTGACTTCTCTGTTTCAATATATGCCCCACCCACACTGATGTCCCGAAGGAAGCATTGATAGGTCCAGTTGGCCAGGTCGTAATCGATAGCGACAAGGCAATCGAGACGATCGTGTTTTCGTAAATCAGGCCGTTGGCTTTCTCTTTCATCAACGATCCGTCCACTTTCAAGCAGGAGCCCCATCAACGGTTGATTAATATCACGTTCTACTTTTTGATGCGAATAATCGATTTCGATGGATACGTTTTTCCATGAAAGAATTTTCAGTGCCGCAGGCTCCCCCCGCATCGGACCGGTTTCAGCTGCCACCAGCTCCCCATCGGCAATGCTTAACCGGCCCGTCTTGCCCTTGGCATGGATCTGCAGGGTACAATTATGTCCTTCCAGTGCAAGCATCTGCAAAAAAGACGAGAGCCTCAATCCGCGGACATGGCCGCCATAATCGATGTGCAGCTCGGTAAATATCCGATCGGTCAGCAGGCCCAGATCCGTTGTCTGGTCAAAATGGATCGCGGCGGGAATCTGCCTTATCTGGGCACGAAACATGGGGGAAGCATTGTTGGTCATGACAATAACCCGAATATCGGGACATTGCCTTGATAAAAGAATCACAAAATCAAACCCGTCCATCTCGGACATATGCAGCCCGGCAATGACGATGTGAATCTGGTCCTGGGCAATTATCCGGAGAGCATCCCTGCGGTTTTGCGCAGACAGGACATTTAAAAAACTGCCCCGGTTTTTCAACAACGCCGCCAGGGCCTGAAGAACAACCGGATCATGGTCCACAATTAATATGTTTTTCATTACAGATGCCCGTCTATTTCACAGCTGATTTATACGCCATTGATTGTTTTCAATATGGTAAGTCTCCCCATTTTCGTTTTTTTCTTAGACCTGTTTACCGATGGCGCCAACCCATTGGGCTAGCCATCCGCCATGATCCCTTCAAGGATAGAAACAATCGCGTCCACATCTTCAGGATAGATTTCAGAAAGCCATACCTTCTGAGGGTAAATCATTACATTGGAGCCCCTGGCACAAAGCCCCATGCATCCGGAAGTGGAAACCCTTACTTTCCCCTTCCATCCTTTACCATAAACCGCTTCTTTCAATCTGGCTTTTACCAGTTTACTATTGTTATCCGCACACGATTTTCTTTCTCCACCGCGATCATTTGTACAGACAAATACATGTGCCACATAGGGTGATTCCTTTTGAACGGACATAATGCAAGTTCTCCTTCATGCAGGTTTCATTCTTAAAATCACCGGGCCATCCCTTTGGACCCGGTTCCGGAATGAATAAATTTAACACGTTAATATCATACTCATTACCAGGCGGAGAGTCAACACGTGCCAGGCGGCTCCATTGCCGTTTCTTTAACCTGAATACATTCCTGTTGACACGCTGCCGGCTATTGATTACACGCATCCAATATGAAACCAATTATTTCAGCCATCGCCCTTCTTCTCTTTTCCGTGTCCCCGGGCACACAGATATTTAATCTGCTGACCGACACAAACGTATATTGGACGGCAGTCGTGTGCTCTGGGCCAGCGACTGGGATACGGCCGCCTGTCCGATACAGGCGTATGTGGCAGATTTTAGACACAGGGCATTAACCCAT
>QNYZ01000101.1 GCA_003973265.1 Deltaproteobacteria bacterium
CGCGACAAAACTTCTATCGCGACAAACATGAGTTTGTCGCGACAAATGTTTATCGTGACAAACTTTTGTCGCGACAAAAGACTGTTTTGTCGTCACAAACACATGTTTGTCGCGACAAACTCCTGTTTGTCACGACAAAAATTATACTCGTGGCAGCTCCCGCCAATAATACATTTGTAGTCTATATTACCGACTTACAATCGGGGGCGGTGTCGTATTTGGCACATTGATCGGGATAATCGCCTACTGGATGCTCAAAAGCATTGATAACTACCAGGTGGAGCTGTTCATTACCCTGGCCGTGGTCACCGGCGGATTTGCGCTGGCCGATGCCCTCCATCTATCCGGACCGATTGCCGTGGTGGTGGCCGGTCTGCTGGTCGGCAACCATGGCCGGTTTCTGGCCATGTCCGATACCACCCGGGAACATATCGACGACTTCTGGGAGCTGGTGGATGAAATTTTAAATGCGATTTTATTTGTTCTCATCGGCATGGAAGTACTTGTGTTGACGTTTTCCGGCCGATTTTTACTGGCCGGTATCATCATGATTCCCATCGCCCTGGTCGTGCGGTTTCTCAGTGTGGGGCTGCCGGTATTGTTGTTGCGCCGATTCCGGGATTTTGCCCCGAATATTATCAAAATTCTTACCTGGGGCGGTCTGAGGGGCGGCATCTCCGTGGCCATGGCCCTGTCTTTGCCCGACGGCCCCTCGCGGGATGTACTGATTGCCGTTACCTATTCGGTGGTCGTTTTCTCGATTCTGGTTCAGGGCATGACCGTGGAGCGGCTGGTTCGGGGGAAAAAACGGTAGTCAGGAAAGGATGCGGTCATCGACTATCTTGATTTTTTCGTGCTTCAGCAGCCACGCCTTTCGCCACAGGCCGCCCCCATAACCGGTCAGGGTTTTATCCGATCCGACAATCCGATGGCAGGGGATAATGATGGAAATGGGGTTTTTATTATTGGCGCCCCCTACGGCCCGGTACGCCTTCGGGCGGCCCATGGCCCGGGCAATATCGCCGTATGCCGCTGTCTGGCCGAAAGGTATCTTTTTGAGTTCCCGCCAGACTTTTTGCTGAAATTCGGTGCCTTCTGGCGCCAGCGGAAGGGAAAATACCGTGCGGTGGCCCTTAAAATACCCGTCGAGCTGGGCGTACGTCTCTTTCAGAACTGCCGGCGGGTTCGGGGTGTCATCCGTTCCCATTTTTTCAATAAAATCGAGGGCCGTCAGACTGCTTTCAGTGCCCATAAGCCTCACCGGGCCGATGGGAGATCGAAAATAGATCGTGCAGGGAGCGCTGCCGGTTTTCATTGATGAGACCTCCAGCCGGGGTGGGTTCATGGGGGGCGTCTCCATCTCTATCGCCTGGGCGGGGCCGGCCTGTCAATAGAAAAGCGGGGTCGGAAGGTCTTTACCTTAACCTGACAAACCGGTATATGACCCCTAGTATAATCATTGATCCTGGAGATACGGTGGTCAACGGTCAGACTTAAAAGACGAGGTGATGGATGAAAATCGGCCGAAATGCACCCTGCCCATGTGGCAGCGGGAAGAAATACAAGAAGTGCTGCCTGAATAAAGCCCGGCCGCCCGTGGATCTTTTCAGCCGCCGGATCGAAGATGCGTATGGTCGTTTAATGGAGCAGTTGTACAAGTTTGCGCGGGATAAGCTGGCGGACATGACCATGCTGATCGCAGCGGGAGAATTCTTGCTCTGGCCGGGAATAGACGAAAATCCCGCAGACCTGCTGATCGACCACCTGGAACTCTTTCTGCCATGGTTTTTGTTCAACTGGACCTACGATCCGGATGGGACCGGCGACCCGGTCGACCTGCCGGCCCACCAGACCATCGCCGACATCTATGCAGACCGGAATGGTGACCGGCTCGACTCTCATCAGAAACAGATCCTGGCGGCGATCAATGGCCGGCCGTTCAGTTTCCTGGAAATCGTCCGCTGTCTCCCCGGCCACGGGCTCCTTCTGCGGGATATATTTTCCGGTCTTGAAAATGAAATAGGGGCGGCTGAGGGGTTTGAAGATGCGCAGCCGGGTGATATGATGCTGGGCCGGATTGTCCGGGTGGATCACGTGGTCATGTTGGCCGGATGTAGTTCAATCCTGCTGCCGCCGGGTTTTAAACCGATGGTGATTGAATTGCGGAAAGTGATGAAAGAGGGGGGACGGCAAATCGATTCCGACCTGCTCATCGAATACGAGCCCGGTATCCGGCGCCTCTATCTTATGCTGATCGACCACTTGAAATCTCCGCCACGGCTCCAGAATACCGACGGTGATCCTTTTCTGTTTCATACCGTTCATTATACGATTGAAGATCCCCGGGAAGCCTTTGACAAACTGGTGGACCTGGCGCTCGGGGAAGATATTGAGACGCTGAAACAGTCGGCCACGCTGGACAAAAACGGCCGGATTGTCCGGGTAGAGATCCCGTGGATCAAGCGGGGGAATCAGATGTACAACGGCTGGAAGATTACACTCCTGGGCCGGTTGAAGATTAATGGAAAGAAACTCACCGCTGAAGTCAATTCCGAATCCCGGGCCAGAATGATCCGCCAGAAAATTGAAAGGCGTCTCGGTTCGGGCGCCGTCTACCGAACCACGGAAATTCAATCGCCGGAAGCGGCGATGGAAAACGGCCGGTTTCCCGTTGGTGGCGGCAACCCGGCCGATGGGCCCGGTCAGGATGAATTGATGCAGCTTCCGGAAGTGCGCCGGCAGATTGAACAGATGATAAAAGCGGACTGGAATGGATGGGTCGATAAAAAGCTTTCCGCGCTTGGAAACCAGACGCCCCGCCAGGCGGTGAAAACAGCCGACGGCCGGGAAAAGGTCGAGGCCCTGCTGCTGGATGCCCGGCGAAATGCGGAAAAAGACAGCGTCATGAGCGCAATTGTTCCCGATATATTCAACACCGTCCGCCGCCGCCTGGGCCTGGATGTCGATTTATCCCCGGCTGCCGGAAAAACGGAAGCGGATGGAAAAAATGCGCGCCTTGACGATATCAAACGGCTCATCGAAGGGTTTGGCCGGGCCTGTCTTGACGGGCAGCATACCGGCTTTGCCCTTAAGTTGTGCGGGCAGATTGGCCGGATGCGCACACTCAATATTCAGCGCGGACGCAGGGAGATCTGGGCGGCGGCCATCGTTTACGTGATCGCAAGGCTGAATTTTCTTTTTGACCCGGCCGGAGAACTTTCAATCACCACCGATGATATCTGCGAACATTTCGGCACCGTCAAATCCACGGTGGGCAACAAGGCGACCGGTATCCAAAAAGCCTGCCGGCTGAATATGGGCGACCGCGATTTCTGCCGGCCGGAAATCGTCGATATGTTCACATTTTACGAGACACCGGATGGGTTTATCCTCCCCGGGGAGAGTCTTTTAAAAGTTGACAGCCGAGGATTCCTGCCTGAGAAAAAGCGGATGCAATCCGGGGGAGCGCAGGCCCTGGAATCTTCGAAACCAAAAAAGAAAAAGACCCGAAGCAAAACCAGCCGCGGGAAGAAGACGGCGGATCAGCGTGCCGGGAAAAAGAAGGCGGAGGCGCCCCTTTTCCGGCAGCTCAAATTATTTGATGATGTCTGATCTGTTCTACCGGCAGAAAAAAAATCGCCGGAAACCGACCTGCTGAAATCATGAATCCGTATTTAATCTTTATCCTGGCCGTTATCCTGGTCGTTATCCTGGTCGTTATCCTGGCCGGGTAGGTCATTGACCTGGCCGTTGCCATGGCCAGTCTGCGCGCACTCGATCCCCGCTTCACCAAAGGATTCGCCAGGCGATATGATCGCGGGCAGTAGAGAAGATCCCAGAACGAGACCCGGGCCGCCACAACGTTTTCTGTTGGCCGGAAAACCGTATCAACCTCTCCGATTCAACTCCCCATCTTCCGCATGTCTTTTTAAACGACAGCCATCCGCCGGTGCTGGAGCGGATCAAGGCGCTCCTGGCCCGGGCGGTCAAAAAACCGTGTTGAACTTTATAGCGGTGGAACAGGCGGCTATTTACATACATTCGAATCTTTAAGCTCTGCCAGGCACTGGCTGCATTCGGCCCGCTCGCTCTCGTCTTTCCGGCAATAATTCGTAAAGGATTTCAGCCAGTCTTCTCCGGCCCGGGGGCAGACATGGATATATTCGATAAACAGGATCAGGCGCTCAATGGTTTTCTTATCGATGGCGTGTTCCATCCGGCAGGCGTTGTCTTCGGCGGCTCGGGCATCGATCTGGAGGACGTTTAACAGGAAATCTTTTAATACGTGGTGGCGATGGGTAATATCCCTGGCAATCCGTTTTCCCGTGGGCGTCAGGGTAATAAAGCTGTACGGCTCGTAATTGATCAGCCCCTTTTCGCCCAGGTTTTTCAAGGCACCGGTGACCGATCCCCGCTGGACCTGCAAGCGATCGGCAATGTCCTTGGCCCGGGCCACCTTGGTCTCTTTTTCAAGGGCCAGAATCACTTCAAGGTAATTTTCCATGCTTTCTGAAAGTTCTGATGCGGCTGTCATCTGGGGTCTCCAGCTGGATTGACAATTATTCCTGTTTCGAATAGTTTAACCACTCTTAGATAATAAGTCAAAGGAATATTTATTAGTTAAATTAGAAAAAGTTCTTGACAGATTAAAAAATTAGGCTTACCTAACACTATAGAATAGCTAAAACCGGGAGAACACAGATGGCAAAACTTCCAATGCGGCAGATGAAAAAAAATCAATCCGGTGTAATTTCAGCGGTCAAGGCGACCGGTGAACTGGGCCGACGTATTCGGGATATGGGATTGGTGCCCGGGTCTGAGGTCAAGATCCAGGGGCATGCCCCCCTTTACGACCCGGTTTCACTGCGGGTGCTGGGGTTTACTTTGACGCTGCGAAACAGCGAAGCCGATTTTATCGTCGTTGATGTTGACGATGAATAGAGAAAATGGATGATGAATAAAATAGACGCAACGATTGCCCTGGCCGGGAATCCCAATTCAGGGAAAACAACGCTGTTCAATACGCTTACCGGCGCGCGCCAGCATGTGGGAAATTATCCCGGCGTAACGGTGGAGAAAAAGGAAGGAATATATCAGGTAAACGGCCGTAAGCTGAGGATTGTCGATCTGCCGGGTACCTATTCCCTGACGGCCTATTCGCTGGAAGAGGTGGTGGCCCGCGATTTCCTGGTTCAGGAAAAGCCGGAAGTCGTCATCGACATCGTGGATGCCGCAAATCTGGAACGCAACCTCTACCTGACCCTGCAGTTCATGGAACTGGGGGCGCCGGTCTGCCTGGCCCTGAATATGATCGATGTGGCCGAATCCCGGGGCGTTTCCATTAATACCGACAGGCTGTCCGCATCCCTGGGCGTGCCGGTCGTCACCACGGTGGCCCGCAGTGGCAAGGGGAAAGAAGCGCTGATTGCCATGGCCGAAAGTGTCATCGATGGCAAACAGAAAATCCGGCCCCTGACCATCTCCTACGGCAAGGATATCGATCCGGCCCTGGCGGAAATGGACGGCATGGTGGCATCGGCCCAATTTCTGACCGACCGGTATCCGGCCCACTGGGTGGCGCTCAAATATATGGAAGGGGACGAACAGGTCCGCAAGCTCGGATATGCACAGGATGCAAAGGTGTCGGACCGGTTGGACCAGGTCGTGGCCAAGGTGGCCCAGCATATCGAGGACACGCTCGATTCTTATCCCGAAGCGGTCATTGCCGACCAGCGCTACGGGTATATCAAGGCACTGCTGAAAAACAATGTCGTTGTCCATCGCAAGGATCCCAACCGGCTGTTTGTTTCCGACAAGATCGACAAGGTGCTCACCAACCGGCTGGCCGGGCCGCTGATCATGCTGGCGGTGATTTTCGGGCTCTACCGCTTCACCTTCACCTACAGCACGGCACCGGTGGGCTGGCTGGAGACGTTTTTCGGCTGGCTGGGCGGCGTGGTCGACCAGGGGCTGCCCGACGGGCTGCTCAAGTCGATGATCGTCTCGGGCGTGATCGACGGCGTTGGCGGAGTGCTGGGATTTGTTCCGTTGATCCTGTTCATGTTCCTTGGCATCTCCTTTCTCGAAGATTCGGGCTACATGGCCCGCATGGCCTATATGCTTGACCGGGTCTTTCGGTTCTTCGGTCTGCACGGCAGCTCGGTGATGGCTTTTATCGTCTCCGGCGGTATTGCCGGCGGATGTGCCGTGCCGGGCGTGATGGCCACGCGGACATTAAAATCCCGTAAAGAACGGCTGGCAACCATTCTAACGGCGCCCTTTATGAATTGCGGCGCCAAGGTGCCCATCTTCATGCTGCTGGTGGCGGCTTTTTTTGCCCACCATGAAGCCGAGGTCATGTTTATCATTACCCTGATCGCCTGGGCCGGGGCCCTGCTGGCCGCCAAATTTCTGCGCTCAACGGTCATCCGGGGGGAAAGCACCCCCTTTGTAATGGAGTTGCCGCCGTATCGCCTGCCCACTTTCAAGGGGCTGGCCATTCATACCTGGGAGCGGACCTGGCAGTACATTCGAAAAGCCGGGACGGTGATCCTGGGCATTTCGATTATTTTATGGGCCCTGATGACATTCCCCGGGCTGCCCGCAGCGCAACGTCAATCATTTGACCAGGCCCGCAAAGCCATCCTGACCGCCGCATCACCCGCCGACCGGGAAGCGGTGCAGGCCGGATCGAACGGATCGCTTTCCGATACTGCCCGGGCCGTTCGATCCCGCCTGGTGTATATCGATCATCAGGAAGCGGAGAAATCGCTTCAAAACTCCGTGGCCGGCCGGATCGGCTCCGCCCTGGAGGTTGTCAGTCGCTGGGCCGGGTTTGACTGGCGTACCAATATTGCCCTGGTTGGCGGGTTTGCCGCCAAGGAAGTGGTCGTATCCACTTTAGGAACCGCCTATTCCCTGGGAAATGTCGACCCGGACGCCAGTAATACGCTGTCGGCCACGCTGGCCGCCGCACCGGGCTGGCGCCCGCTGACAGCCATGAGCCTGATCATTTTCACGATCTTTTATGCCCCCTGTTTCGTAACCATCGTCATGATCGTCCGTGAAACCGGCTCGTGGAAATGGGGCGCGTTTTCCATGGCCTTCAACACCCTGATCGCGTTCACGCTTTCCGTGATCGTTTTTCAGGTGGGATCGTTGTTGGGATATTAGATCTGCGATTGATAAATGAAAGGGACGATTGCCGCATGCGACTTAAAAGCGGTGGGGCTGGTTTTCAATCGCTCAACTCAGGTGTCAGTAAAGAGGAATTTATCATGCAGACATTTATCGTGCTTATTATTGTCGGCGTTTGTTGCCTGTATATCGGCCGGAGATTTTACAAAAGCCTGAAATCAGAATCGCCCGCCTGCGGATGCGGCGACGGGTGTGCGGGTTGCAGCATGCATGCGTCGGGGTGTGAGATTCCGCAGTATACAGAGAAAAAGGACTTATAGTGTGGGAATCGGTCTATAAATAAGGATCGTTGATGAGACGATTATCCATTTTCAGGCTGATGAAATCTGCGTATCCCGTGAGGCCTGTAACGCCATGAGGTACGTCACCGCCGGCAAGTTGTATCTTCTATGACGATCATCAATAAGACTGCCCTTGAATATTTACATAGCCGGTTTGAAAATAAGGGCTATGCCCATGATTGAATTTCAACGATATTTCCCTCCGGGTCTCTGAAATAGACAAAACGCAATAACCCGACACCCGCAACTTTTTTTTCAGTAACTTTACCCAGCACCTGGCCGCCATTTTCCATGGCCGCCTTAAAGGTCTGCCCAACATCATCGACTTCAAAAGCAATGTGCGTAAAGCC
>QNYZ01000099.1 GCA_003973265.1 Deltaproteobacteria bacterium
CTTAATTTTTCCGCAATTACCTTTTTAATTTTATCTTCTAATGACATCTGTAATGCCTCCTTTCAATTAAATATCGTAAATACTCTTTAAATCAAATTTAATGGTCGATGCGCCGGGTTTCAGCTGCCAAACAGGGTGCCGGCCACCTCATCCAGGTCGGCAATTAACCCCTGGTAGCTGAGCTGCAGCTCACTGAAAGCGCTGTCTTCCATGACCGATACAATGTCGGCCTCTTTAAAAGCCCCGCTGGCCCTTAAAATTTTCATGGCACTGTCCTGGGCGACTTTGGCCACATCATTTGCAAATATCCTGGCTTCGGCCAGGGTCATCGCACCGGTGGTGTTCGAAACAGCCCTGCGTCCCACGGCAGCCCCGACTTCCACCTGGGCCATCAGATCGGCCAGTGTAAACATGATGTACTGCTTTTTAGTGAGCCGGTTGCGATGAACCAGGTCGATCAGCCGGTTGAGGAGGTTTGCAGCGATGCTGATATACCGGCATCCGGATTCAGGGAGTTTTTCGGACAGCGCTGCCATCTCGTCGGCAATTCCCTGATAGTACCCGCCCTTTGTTTTCCATGTTTTTTTCCAGCGAAAAGTGCTGATGATGCTTTGCTGGATTTCGCTGGTGCCTTCGTAGATGCAGGTGATCTTTACATCCCGCTTGATCTTTTCCACGCCGAATTCGGTGATATACCCATATCCGCCCAGCGCCTGGATTGCATCATCGGCAGCCCGGTTGGCCGCTTCGGAAGTGACCAGCTTGGCAATAGATCCCTCAACCTGGAGGTCGGATTCACCGGCATCCAGCCGATGGGCGACTTCATCTATGTAGGTGGCCGCCGCTTTTAACCTGACCACATGCGGAACAACGAGTTTGTGAGTATATCCCTGTTTTTCCGCCAGGGGAGCGCCAAACTGGATCCGCTCTTTGGCGTAGGGAATCACGATGTCAAGGGCGGCTTCCGCTGCGCCCAGGGCCATGGCGGCCACCATCAGGCGGGTATACCCAAATACCTGGTTGGCCTGTTTGAGGCCCTGACCGGGCACGCCGCCAATGAGGTTTTCCACCGGAACGAGCACATCGGAAAAGGTCAGGGGCGAGGTGTTGGATGCCCGGATGCCATGTTTGACTTCCCCTTTTCCCCGGTCAAATCCCTCGGCGTCTTTCTCCACGACGAAAAAGGTCGGGCCTTCCGGCGCAATGGCCAAAAGGGTAATAAAGTCTGCATAGCCGCCCGTGGAAATGAATTGTTTGGAGCCGTTGATCCGGTAAGCAGTCACGTTTCCCTGATCATCGTAGACCGGATCGGCCTTGGTCTTGATGGCGGCCACATTGCTGCCGGCGCCTGCCTCGGTAACGGCATATGCCACCAGAGCGTCTCCATTGGCAATGGCGCCCAGCCATTTTTCTTTCTGGGCTTTGCTGCCGCCAACAATTAAGGGGTCCGCACCCAGCTGGATGGCGAAAAATGCAGTGCCGATTCCCAGGCAGATATTACACAGTTTGCGTGTAACCGCACAAATATCGCGGGCGCCGCCTCCCATGCCGCCAAATCGTTCCGGAATGAACAGCAGCTGCAGCCCGATATCAGGGCCCAGCATCTGCCGGATGAGCGCTTCCGGAAATATTTCCTTTTCATCAAATTCGAGAACTTTTTCCCGGGTTAACAGCCGTTCACGCAGCTGGTCCACCATATCAAGGATCATCTGCCGGGACTCGTCATCCAGTCCGTGCAGCTTTGCTTCTGGTTCTTCAACACGTTCGGTCATTCAGTCAGTCTCCCGGCTGTTTCTATTCCAGATAAACCCGCTGGCGGGATGTATTGGAAAAATACGTGAGGTTACCCGTGCACTGAAGCAACATGGCACTGAAGCGACATGGATATCAGCGTTTTCGCCGCAGCGGAGAGTGCCTTTGGTCTCTTCAGTATTTTCACAAAAGGTTGAAACGTTAAAGTGAAAGTAGAGACGGGATTAATCCTCCGCCGGTTCCACGACAACGCGACCCTTATAGCTGCCACATTCCGGGCAGACCCGATGGGGCTGTTTGGCTTCACCGCATTCCGGGCAGGTGGACACCGTGGCGGCGGATGTTTTCCAGTGCGTCCGGCGTTTGTTCTTTTTTGATTTAGATGTCTTTCTCTTTGGGACCGGCATAAGTAATCTCCTAACTTATTGAAGTTTCAAATGTATACTGATATATTCAACGGTATTCTAAAAGTCTTGCGTTAAGTAATTGAAAAATGACGTATTGTCAAGTGGAGATTGGCCTGTTGCGGATATTTTTCTCCTGTTGTTCCGGTTGGTCGGATGTGGTAAAAAACAAAAATGAATCGAGCCGGCATACGTGATTATGTTTAACTGTTTGTAATATTGAAAAAAATACCACTGTCCGAAAAAAATATCACAGGATGATGAGTGGTGCGCAGCGATAAAAATTCGCTGATGGTGCCGAAATGAAAACCGAATGGACCCATTGCGGAAATTTTTTCAATGACTAATTTTACTATATTTTTAAGGGCATTGTGCAGTAAATAAAGACAATGCCGGGTCAGTAAACAACGATAGCTGTGAAATTAAAAAATAACGGTGTGTTACGAACGATCATTCGATAGCAGAGAGAAATTAACTTATGCATGTCCGGCGTTAATTGAACCCATGCCAATCGGGTGCTGCTGAAAAATGAGTATACGTCTGTGTCGCTGTTTAACATCGTAACTTACATAAAAAACAAATAAAATAACCCAAGTATCAAATTGAACCATCTCCGGAAGAAAAGGAATTATGCATGAATACTGTTATTACTCGTTTTCCACCAAGCCCCACGGGTCATCTTCACGTCGGAGGGGCACGAACTGCCTTATTTAACTGGCTATACGCCCGGCATATGCACGGCCGCTTTGTGCTGAGAATTGAAGATACGGATACGGCCCGATCCACGGATGAATCGGTCCAGGCGATTTTCGATGCGCTCAACTGGCTGGGGATTGACTGGGATGATGGCCCTTATTACCAGAGCCGACGTCTCGATATCTATAGGGAATATCTTGACAAGATGATTGCGGCCGATAAGGCCTATTATTGCACCTGTTCGCCTGAGCAGATTGACGAGATGCGGAAAAAAGCGATGGCCGCCGGCGAAAAACCAAAATACGACGGAACCTGTCGGAACAAGGGCCTGTCGGTAACCGGTCATGCCGCTGTCCGGTTTAAAGCGCCGCAGTCCGGAACCACGGTAATCAACGATGTGATTAAGGGGGAGATCTCTTTCCAAAACGACGAGCTGGATGATTTTATTATTTGGCGCAGCGACGGGATGCCGACCTATAATTTCGTGGTGGTCGTAGACGATATCACCATGGGAATCAATACCGTTATCCGGGGGGATGACCATGTCAACAATACACCCAAGCAGATCCAGCTTTACCATGCCCTTGGCGCGGACCTGCCTGTCTTCGGCCATGTTCCCATGGTGCTGGGACAGGACCGTACGCGCCTGAGCAAACGCCATGGCGCCATGGCGGTTACCGCCTACCGGGAGATGGGTTATCTGCCCGAGGCCCTGGTGAATTTCCTGGTCCGGCTGGGCTGGTCCCACGGCGATCAGGAATTTTTTACCCGGAAGGAGCTGATCGAATATTTTACCCTGGAAAATATCGGCAAATCTCCCGGCGTGTTTAATCAGGAAAAATTGTTGGCGTTAAATGCCGAGCATATCCGAAACAGTACGCCGCAACACCTGTTTCCGCAACTTCGCCCTTTTTTAAAGGCCAGGGGGTTGAATGGCGATGACACCTTGACGCCCGAAACCGAAAAACTGATCGAAATTTTAAGTCCCCGGAGCAAAACCCTGGAAGAACTGGCCGAAAACACCCGTTTCTTCTATGAAGATACGATCCAGTACGAAGCAAAAGCGGCCAGAAAATTCTTGAAACCCGTGGCATTGGAACCCCTGGAACTGGTATGCCGGCAACTGGAATCCCTTCCGGACTTTGAGGAAAAGACCCTTGAGGATGCCTTTCGAGCCGTCATGGAAACCTCCGGGCTCAAATTGGGAAAAATTGCGCAGCCGGTGCGCGTGGCGCTGACGGGCAAAACGGTCAGCCCGGGGATTTTTGAAGTAATTGCGCTCATCGGTCGTTCGAAAACAATAAACCGGATTCAAGCCGCTGTGGATTTTATCAAGCGGCAGCCGGAAAAGGATACCGTCCGCTGATTTTTGCTTGACGGGAACCTGAAAAAGAATTAATAAGGCATTTTCACTGGGAGATCGTCCAGCGGCAGGACTACGGACTCTGACTCCGTCAACCCAGGTTCGAATCCTGGTCTCCCAGCCAGATGACACCCAGGGGGGTACGTAACTGAGCGTAACCCCCCTTTTTTATGTCGGGTTTTATGTCGGGTTTTTTAAATCGGGCAGCCGCACCGCCTCCCGTCTATTTTTCCCTTTGGAGTCAACCGCCGCCATCAACGCCCATCCATCGGAACGGGTCCTTCATCCGATTTCAGATTGATTTCTGATGCTGTTTCATGGATAAATAAGACATGGCCGCTAAATCCTTACCCGGTGGAAAAATCATCACACCGACGTGCGCATACGATTGCGGCGTGTTTCCCTGTAACAGCTGCCGGGTTGAGATTGAACCGGTCTGTAAAGAAGTACAAGGAGAATGACCCATGAACCGTAGATTAATCGGATGCATTTTGGGTGTCGTTGTTTTCATCATCCCGGCCGGTTTATCGGCGCGGACAGCGCTGGTGGCCCTGCCCGAGCGGAATGCGACGATCATCCGCCTGGATAACCCGACCGCCACGCTGATCGAAGAGCAGCGGCAGCTCACCCTGCAAAAGGGTGTGAACAAAATCGATTTTTCCTGGAAAGGTGTCCGGATCGATGCCGACTCAATTCGGCTCAGGGTGCTCGATCATCCCGGCCAGGTCACCTTATTGAACGTGAGCTATCCGCCCGGTGAGGCTGCGCTGGTCTGGGAAATTGCCAGCAAATCCGATTTAGTGGAAATGGTTCGGATCAGCTACCTGCTCGGCAATATCGACCGCCTGGTGACCTACAAGGCCGTGGCCGACAAAGCAGAGACCCACGTTGATTTCAGGAGTTTTCTCGTATTACGGAATTTTTCCGGCGAGGATTTTGAGCATGCCATGATCCGGCTCGATGACGGTCAGTCCTTTGAACAGGCGATCGCCCACGAAGAGACGCGACGGCTGCTGACTCTCAATGCGGAAACGGTTCCGATTACCAAAATATGGGAGTGGGATTCGGACCGGCTTCCCTGGGATGCGGAAAAACTCAACAATCAGAATGTCGGGCAGAATGTCGGGCAGAATGTCGGGATTCCGGTCCGCTATCGGATACTGAATAACGAAGCCAGCGGCCTGGGTACGGGGGGCTCTGGGAGGGAAAAGCCCGGATTTTTCAGGCCGACGGTCATGGCAGCACGATTTTCCTGGGCGAGGATGTCGTCGGTCGGGTCCCGGTGGGTGAAAAGATGGAGCTCAATATCGGCGACAGCCGGGACATCGTCGTGACCCAGCGAAAAATGAAAGAAAACCGGATTCATATCCGCCGTACGACCCATAAAAGCTATCCCCGGATCGTTCTGTTCGATCTGGAAGAAGAAATCGTGGCAACGATCGAAAATTTCAAAAACCAACCGGCGGTTTTGACGATGGTTGAGCACATCCCCGGTGAATGGAAGATGGTTGACTGCAATCTGGATTATAAGCGCCAGGATGCCAATACCCTCCGGTTTGAGATCAACCTCCCCGCCCGGAGCGAAAAAGGCCCGGCCACCGTTCACCTCAAGATGAACTACCAGAGACTCAATCTTCGTCCCTAGTTTTTTTCAATGGTGACAGGGGATTTTGTATAGAAGTTCCGATGGAAAGGAAATACCATGAAATATCTGAAAGCAGCCATCCTGGTTCTGGGGGCCATCATGACGAGCCACCCGGGCTTTGCCAGGGTTGACCTGGTGACCCTGCCGGGACGTGATACGACCCAGCTGACGATTTATAATTCCGCCGATCTGACGCTGGTGCGCGATGGACGAGCGCTAACACTTAAAAAAGGCCGCAATAAATTACAGTTTTCCTGGGTCAATACCCTGATCGATCCAACCAGCCTGGAAATACTTCCCAAAGCCCACGCCGGCCAGATCGACATCGATGACCTGACCTATCCGCCCCGGGTTAAAAACCTGGGTGTGTGGCATCTTCAAAGTCGTTTCCAGGGCAAAGTCCCGGTTGAGATCACCTACCTGACCAGCGGCATCCACTGGCGGGCGTTTTATGTGGGGACATTGGCCGCAGATGAGAAGACCATGCGGCTCAAGGGCTATGTCCGCGTCACCAATAACAGCGGAGAAGACTACGAAAACGCCAGGATCCGGCTGATTGTTGGCAAAATTCACTTCCTTGACCGGATTTCCCGACTGGCCAATCGATCCTACCCCTATGGCCGGCCCGACGAGATACCCACGCTGCAGGCCGAAGCGGGCCTGGCCCCCAAAAGGATGCTGATGAAGACTGCTGAAGCGGCAATGCCGGCCGCGGCGGACGAGGTAACGGCCCGAAAGGAGATTATCAAGGAGGGGTTGAGCGAATATTTTCTCTACACAATCGAGGGGACTGAAACCATCCCCACCGGCTGGGCCAAGCGACTGCCCAGCTTCGATGTCCG
The DNA here is from genome assembly GCA_003973265.1 of Deltaproteobacteria bacterium. Taxonomy (GTDB): domain Bacteria; phylum Desulfobacterota; class Desulfobacteria; order Desulfobacterales; family QNYZ01; genus QNYZ01. Next base: position 6,703 of record QNYZ01000099.1, read on the forward strand.
CGATGTGCCGGTTGTCAGCCTCTATAAATTTGAGCAGCAGCGGTACGGTGATCTTCCCATCCGGTTTCTCGGGTTTAAAAACGACAAGGCCCATAAGCTCGGCAATACACCGATCCCCGGCGGAGCGATTCGTGTTTTTCGTCTCGTCGATGATGCCCGGCATCTGTCCTATGAAGGCCGATCCGGTTTTAAGTATATCCCGGTGGGGGAAGACGCGGAACTCAACCTGGGTGCAGTCCGGAACCTGATCGTAACGCCGGTATTGATGGCCTATCGTACCGATCACTACACCTTTGACAAAAAAGGCCAGGTGGCCGGGTGGGACGAGATCCGTACCTTTCGGATTACAGTCAAAAATACCCGGGCAGTCGCCGCCAGGCTGGAAATCAAACGAAATTTCAATACAGATATCTGGGACATCAAAAACAGCGGTGATTACGGCAAATTTGAAAAGGAAGATAAAAATACGGTAAAGTATACCCTGCAGCTACCGCCGCGCAGCAATCAAGTCTTTGAGTATACGCTGACAACCTACCAGGGCAGCCGGCAATATAATCATTAGGAAACCCATACAGACATGCGCCGAAAGAGGCGGGCAACGGCCTGGGGCCGGGTCAGAATCACCAGGTTCCCGGTCAGCACCAGGGCCAGCCCGCTCGCCCCGCCGATCGTCCAGTGGTAGCTTTCAAAAATCGTGGAGAGGAGCAGGGCCAGGGCGGGAATCAACAGCATGACATACCCTGCGTGTTCCGCGCCGATCCGGCCGATGAGGCGCATATAGCAGCCAAAGGCGACAATCGAACCGAAAATCGTTAAATAGAGCATGGGCCCGAGATACCCTAAAGACCAGTCGATGGTTAACCGCCCCCCGCTGCCGAAATGAATCAGCAGTGTCAACACCCCACCATAGGCCATGGCGTAAGCATTGGCCTGGGTCACCGGAATACCGGC
>QNYZ01000022.1 GCA_003973265.1 Deltaproteobacteria bacterium
GAAAACAGCAGGAAAAAGGTACGAATTATTGAATTGGTGATCTTCAAGATAGAGATCTTTTTCTAATGATAGATGAGCCCGGAAGGCGGATTCAACCCCTGGCGTGACATGGAGTGGCTTTTCAAGAAACCGGGCATTTTTGATAGTCGGTCGGCGTTCGAGTCGCCAGGTATCTAACCCGGATAGACGGGCTGCGACAATGACCTGGTGAACACCGGGGTCGTTAAAGAATAGCCGGACAAATCGGTCTACGCCTTCCTCAGTTGGAATAGCTGAGATTCCTTGTTTATTAAAAATATTAACGCTACCCATTCGAGCACCCATTCCTTCGTCTCTCCAAATACTGTAAGCAACAGAGAGTGTTCGAGTCTCAGGGTGCTCCATCTCAAAACGGTTCATAACTATATCTAAGGCTTCATTGGAAAACCCGTACCAGGCGTTCCCATGCATTCCGGTCACGCCAGAAAGGGATGTTAGCCCGATGAAAAGCTTGGGGGGCATATTTTCCAGTACTGCCATTAGATTCAACGCTCCAAGAACTTTGGGGCTGACTTCGCGGATAGCTTCATCGATGGAGACCTGCGTGGTGGCTTTAGGGTTGTTAAGACCGGCCCCGTGGATGACACCGGTGATCGGTCCCATTTCTTTTCTAATTTGTTCTACTAATTCATTGACAGCATCGCGATTGCAAATATCACAGCTGAAATATCGGGCTGTCAGATCCCGGTCGGCATATTTTTTCAGGGTTGTGGTTATTTCATCGGCCGTCGTTTGCTCGGGAGGAGAATCGGGAAGCGGTGAACGGCCCACCAAAGCCATTCGTGCCCCGGATGCACGAGCCACGCCAAGGGCGCATTCGGCCGTGATTCCCCTGGCGCCGCCGGTGACGAGAATCACATCCTTTTTACTCCAGGTAAAGGAGCGGGTTTTGTACGTTCCCGGATCCATGAGACGCTGGTATCTTTCTCGTCGAACCAGGTGCTGATCATATCCCACAGCGGTAAAGGACCCCGCCACGGGAATCTCCTCGATTGTCTTTTTCGCAATGGTGTCCGCCGAAAGGGCAGGGGAAAAATCAAGGACCCGAACCCGCAGGTCAGGACGTTCCTGGTGAAAACTGGCTGCCAGGGCCGTGGCGGCACATTGATCGAGGAAAGCCGTTTCTGAACGGGTACCGAAGTATCCGCCTCCAAATTGAAGATAGGCCACTGTATTCCTGCGCCTGGGGGCAAGGGATGCCGGTGCCACCGCAGATGCCCCGGCCAGGCGGGTAACCATTTCCCTGAGCCGCGTATCATCATAGGCGGCTTGCGTGTCATTTACTTTATCGGGAAGGATGTTGAAAAAATGAGAATATTCACTTCGCTCCGGCAGGTTTTGCTCCAGGGCGGCGGTATGCGTCCGAACATCGACCCGGGCGCCCAGGTTCGATAATTGATTGGCCACGGCCACGGCGATTTCATTTTCCGGGTTGTTGCATAGTACCAACGCATGGGCATAGTGCCAGTCATCTTCCCGGCGTTTACTTTTTTTAGTTCTTTTCAGCGGCTGTGGGGTCATCGACAAGTGAAATTCCCGGACCCAGGGGGGATGGCTGGGGGAACGGTGGGGTACTTGTGAAGGTATCGATTTCATTTGCTGCTGTTCTGAAATCCGTTGCAGAATGGAAGCGATCTGGCGCAACGTCCGCTTCAATAATGGATCGAGGTCCACATGGATATCAATTTTGATGCGATGAGATAAATCTGGCAGCATCTCTTTGAGCTGGTCTTTATCAATATTCAAGTCTTTTTTCAGCAGGGCATCCGCATTTATCTCATCGGGCCGGTTACCGATTATTTTTGAGATCTGGTCTAATATTATCGCAAGGATATCGGGCTGGTCCGTATCAACCGGTGCGGCTTTTCCTGCTTTGGCAGCGCTTAATTTATGGATAATTTCTTCAAGCGTGACATTGGAGAAATCCATTGGAGGGATTTCACCCAGGATCCCGGCAGCTTTTGCGACGCGGGTTAACAGGTCACCTGTTTTAATGGAATCGAGGTTCAGATCATCCAACAGCCGCATGTCCGGTGATAATGTGTCCCGTGAAAAACCGGTAATGGATTCGAGTGTATCAAATAGAATCGAATCGATTTCCTTGTCTGGCCCGACTGTTTCTAACCGGTCGGGCTCTACTTGACCCGTTTTGGCGGGCCCGGGTGAAATTTTTTCTACAGGTGATCCTGTCTCTGCAGCGGGTACCCATTGAACATCGGATACCGGATAATCCATGTCCGCCTGGATCACCTTCGCGAGAAAAGCGCCCCGGGTTTTCAGATAGCTTTCGACCTTCTCTTTGGAAATATCTCCAAGACCGGAAAACAGGGAGGCCATTGATTCAGCGTGGGGGAAATCAAGCGATAATTTCGAGGGATCAGTTGTATCGAAAGGCCGCTCACATGGATTTTCAAAAAAGAGCCGTTTGGACGGCCGGATAAATGGCCGGGTCAAGCGAGATTTGTAAACGTTGTCCCAGTTTATTTCAGTACCATGTGCAAAGAGGACGCCCAGGAGTTGACTGGTGTTCCGATCCCGTCCCGGTATTGATTCAACGGGAAAGCAAATTGGGCCGGTATCGCCATTGATGTCGTTGATCATTCCGGTGAGGGCCTGGCCGGGGCCGACTTCGATGAAAAGATCGCAAACCTTTCCCATGGAGTGAACCAGAGCGGTGAAATCGACCGGCGTCAATACCTGGTCGGAAAAATAGTCTTTGAGTACCCGTCCTGGTTTAATCTCCTTCCCATCCATCCCGCTGAATAATCGGCACGTCTGTTTTTTCAGGCTGGGAGGCAGAAGGACCTCTTTTTTTAATTCATTTGCGGCACCGGAAACAAGTTTGGTATGAAATGCTCCGGTAACAGACAGGCGATAAGCGGGGATATGGTCTTTGGCGGCGTTTTTCAGAATCTGGCCGATTGCGGCTTCTTCTCCGGCAACAACCATCTGTCGCGGAGAATTGATATTGGAGAGAACCGCATAAGCGTCGACGTTTGATATCAGCGATTCGGCTTTTTTACGGGAGCATCGCAAACTGACCATGGCTCCGTTTTTCTCCGTTTGTTCCGCGAATATTTTCCCCCGGAACCCGGCAAATCGAATCAATGTATCCGCATCAAATCCGCCGGCAGCATAAAAAGCGGTCAATTCACCCAGGCTGTGACCGCCGGCAGCCGCGGGTCGAATCCCCATCTTTTCCAGCCAGCTATGCCAAAGCAGTGAATTCAAACAAATGGCCGGTTGGGCATGCGCTGTTTGAGCCAGGACCTTGGCCCAATCCCTGGCTTGATTTGACCCGTAGGCCGGATCCAGGTCCTGGTAGATGATGGGGCCGACAGGGTCCCGGCCATCTTGGCCCAATAGTGTATCTGCCCGGGCCAAAATACGTTCGGCCCAGTCGTGTCGATCGATCAGCCGTCTGGCCATGTTCAACTGCTGGGCGCCTTGTCCGGGGAAGAGAAACCCGATGCGCGGTGCAGTCATCCGGTTACCGGCCCAGATCTGGTTTTTGGTGTCTTGATACAGCTTTCCGGAGTCCGGAGGTGTCTCCTGCAGGATGGCTGACAAGCGGTTCATCCGTTCAGACAGTTGATCCGGATGGTTGGCCACAATCGCTGCTCGAACGCCATGCTTATTATCAATTTTTTGGGATAGATCAGCGGCCAGATCGGTCAGGTCGGCGATACTGATACCGCGAACTTCTTCGATAAGATTATCTGCCTGTGTGATCAGTTCTACCGGCGAGTTTCCGCTGAAAATGAATAATTCCGTCTCCTGATGAGAGGCAAGAAGGGCTTTCTCATTAAAAGATGGTGTAAGCTTTGGAATCGGTGGATCAGCGGATTCGATGCAGACATGGCAGTTAATCCCGCCAAACCCCATGGCGGAGACCCCGGCGCGCAAGGTGTCTCCCGGGTCGGTTTTTTTTCCGGTTAGGATCGGATAAAGCGCATGCGCTTCGGCTTTGAATACCGGGTGGGGGTCGCGGCAACCGGCGGTAGGGGGAAATACCCGGCGATTTACCGCCATCACGGCTTTAATGAATGCGCCAATTCCGGCAGCGGCTTTGGTATGCCCGATGAGTGATTTCAGGGAAGTCATTCCGCAGAATCGTCCTGCATCCTGCCTGTCTGATAAAAAAGCCCTCATTGCCCGGGAAATGCCTTCCAACTCAACCTGGTCCCCAACTGCTGTCCCGGTCCCGTGGCCTTCGATAAAATCCAGCTTATCCGCGTTGAAAGGCGCTCGCTCGTACGCCCGTTGAACCGCCCTGGCTTGACCTTTGGGATTGGGTGCCGTGATACTGGTCCCTTTTCCATCCGAGGATATTCCCCATCCATGCAAAGTCGCATAGATATCGTCCTCATCCCGGCGGGCATCTTCCAGGCGTTTAAGCACAACGAATCCGCACCCCTCGCCGGGAAGAAATCCATTTCCCCTTCGGTCGTACACCCGCATGGCGTCAGGGGCTAAGGCACCTGTTTTAGCAAAGCCGATAAGCTCGAACGGGTCGAGATTTACATCCACCCCTCCGGCCAAGGCGAGATTTAAATCCTTATTCATTAAGCCGGTGGCGGCCGTGGCAATAGCCAGCAGGGATGATGAACACGCTCCATCTATAGTGTACCCGCCTCCGCCCAAGTTTAAATAATTACAGATGCGACCGGCAATGGTATTGGAAAGCCCCCCCGCTAACGAGTCTTCATTTATTTTGGGAAAGACCGATTTATAGTACTTCTCCAGAGCGTTTTCAAGTTTTAGCACCTCAATTTTATTAATTCCCCTTGTTCGAGCCGCGGCATGTAATGCTCGCCGAATAAACGGCCATCGCAAGCGCATTGCATTGGCACGGGTCTGTTCACCTGTCAGAGTGTTGCCGACAATTACCCCAGTCCGTCGTCCGGGAATCGCGTTCTGCTTATACCCGGCATCGGCCAAGGCGGCCATGGCAATCTCCAGGGCAAGCCAATGGACGGTATCCGTGGATTCGTAGGTAGAAAAAGGGATTCGCCGTTTTTTCCAGTCAAATTCAAACCCGTCGATCAGGGCGGCGGTTTTCAGGTAGGTTTTATCCTCTTTTTTCGGGTCAGAATGGTAGTAGTCTTTAAGCGGTGTCCGCTGGTCCGGCATTTTTCTAAATGACCGGCGTCGTGTTAGAATATTTTCCCAGAACTGGACAGGATTGCGGGCATCGGGGTACCAGCAGCCGAGACCGATGACGGCAATGGGGCAGGATTGTTTATTCTCGTCCATAAATAAGCCACTCCTTTGAATGAATGGGTTGTTTGAACTTTGCTGAGTTGCCTGCGTTATTTGAGTCTGTTGAGGTGGACCAGTGCAAATCCTGTGATTTCAGGCGATTTAATGAACCCCATATGTAAAAACTCTTAATTTGTCAATTATATTTAACATTTTATTGGCTGTCATCGGTTATTTTTTTCCGGTTTTAAGTTACGTGGTTTCGATTGCATGCCTTGTTGCGCACCTCGTGATTTCGATGCAGCTGTGTACTTGATCCCATCGGCTCAAGTTAAAAATAACTGATTGTATTTTTAGAATAAAGGTGGTATCGGTTTCACTGTGAAGGGTATGGGCTCTTGGTATTAAACTTACGAGTGACGGGTGCAGATTATCTCTTGGAATTGTTGCTATGAATGGTGAACGATAAACCACAAGCGTATTTATAAATTAAGGGTAATTCTATGATTAAAATTCCCGGTTTCGAGATAAAAAAACAGCTTTATGGATCTGATACATATGCAGTTTTTCGCGGAGTACGGGAAAAGGATGGTCAGCGAGTTATCCTTAAAATGCAGCAAGGCGAAAACGTATCGGTTGAGTTTTACCAACACGAATATGACATCCTTCAGGCCTTGGATGGCGATGGGATCGTTAAAGCCGTTGATTTGATCACCCATGAGGGCGTTCCCATAATCATTTATGATGATATCGGGGCCGAGTCTCTGGACGATCTGATGGGCAGTACCCAATTCTCCATGGCCGAGCAGTTAGAAATTGCTATCGGTATCACTTCCGCATTGGAACAGGTTCACAATGCCGGTTATCTTCATAAGTGTATCAACCCGTCAAATATTCTTTATCATAAGGCGACAAGTCGCATTCAATTGATCAATTTTGAGTTGGCGATTGAGCTGATATCGGATCAGATGGTTTCGGATGGTTCTGAAGTCACATCGAAAACAATGGCCTATATTGCACCGGAACAGACCGGACGACTGAATCGATCCCTGGATTACCGCTCAGATCTGTATTCGCTGGGAGTGACGCTTTATGAACTCTTTAGCGGGAAGGTTCCCTTTGAGAGTACCGACCCGCTGGAATTAATTCATTCTCATATTGCCAAAATCCCGGTATCGCCAAACGCAGCCGACCCCCAGGTTCCTGAGGTGTTATCTGATATTGTCATGAAACTGGTGGCCAAAGAAGCATCGCAGCGATATCAGGGCGCAGCGGGGCTAAAATATGATTTAAATGTGTGCTTAACACAATTCGAGGAGATGGGCTATATTCGTTCCTTCACTTTACAGGAACATGACATCAGCGATCAATTCAGAATTTCGGGTAAATTATACGGTCGAGAGGAAGAGACCAGTACCCTGATGGCGGCGTTTGCCCGTGTTGAACGGGGAAGCAGGGAGCAAGTCTTGGTGACCGGATATGCCGGTATCGGTAAAACCGCCTTGGTGCGTGAAGTTTTACAGCAATATATTTCAGGCAAGGCTCAAGTGACCCTTCATTTCGGTATCGGCCGATTCGATCGTTTTCACCGGGATATCCCCTACAACGCCATTGTTCAGGCCGCTAAAGATGTGATTCGTCAGATCCTGGCCAAAAGCGATTCGGAACTGGAAATCTGGCGGGAAAAACTAGCCAAGGCCCTCGGGCGTAGTGGCCGCGTCATTGCCGATCTTATTCCGGAAATCGAAATCATTTTAGGACCGCAACCGTCGGTACCGAAACTGGGACCATTAGAGGCCCGGAACCGATTACACCTCGTATTTCAAAACTTCGTTCGAGCACTCAGCGGATCCTCCCACCCGTTGGTCATTTTTGTAGATGACCTTCAATATGCTGATGCGGCGTCACTTAAATTAATTGAAACGATATTGATCGACAAGGGATTACATTATTTTTTAGGAATCAGCGCCTATCGGGACAACGA
>QNYZ01000065.1 GCA_003973265.1 Deltaproteobacteria bacterium
CGGCAAACCGCAGCGCTAATCAATCCACGCGCCGACCAGCGGTGGTTTGCAAATTCTACCACAAAAATATCGGGCGTCCATGCGTTCCTACCATTGCCTTGAAAGCATGGGGGCCAGATAATCATACCGGCTGCCACCAGCCGTTTTAAAATCCGCCCGGCCGGGTTATACGCGCAAGGCAGCGCAACCCGGCCGCCTGACCGCCTGGTTATCCATGCCACGCCTGATTTCCTGTTCGCTGCCCGTTAAAAATACCGACGTCTCAATATCCAGCCTGAACCGGATGTAAGCATCTGGCTTACGTGCCGACTGATACGATAAATATACCGGCCGCGTGGCCCACTGGAATCGAATATAAAGCCGGCGGCGGCCGTATGAAGTCATCCAGACAACCTTTTAAAGGGAGCAAATCGATCCGATGAGAAACATCATACGAAAACCGTGGCTGCTGCTTTTGAGCGCATTGTTTATTTTTTCGGGGATGGGGCCTGCAACCCCGGTAATGGCGGGTGGCCGCATCGACCATTCTCTCTTTGCCGGCCTGCTTGAAAAATATGTCGTTGCCGGCAAGGTCGATTACACCGGATTTAAATCCGAGGAAGCCACTCTCAACAGCTACCTCGATGTTCTGGCAAAGATCGACCCCGGGCAGCTTTCCCGCGATGAGCAGTTCGCTTTTTATGCCAATGCCTACAACGCCTGGACCATCAAGCTGATTTTAAGCGGATATCCCGGTGTTCAATCGATCAAGGACCTGGGCAGCCTGTTTAAAAGCCCCTGGAAAAAAAAGATCGCCCGGATTAACGGCAAGGTGATGACCCTCGATCATATCGAGCACGCTATTCTTCGCCCGCAATTTAAAGATCCGAGAGTCCATTTTGCCATCAACTGCGCCGCCAAAAGCTGCCCGCCACTGTCAAGCACGCCATTTACCGGTACCAAACTGGACGTACAGCTCGACGGGCTGACCCGTGCGTTTGTCAATGATCCGAAAAATAACTATCTCAAGGGCAATACATTATACGTCAGCGCCATATTCAAATGGTTCAAAACCGATTTTAAAAACGGGATTGTTGATTTTTTCCTTAAATACAGCCAGGGTGATTTCAATACGCGGTTGCAGGCCGTCGGCAACGACGTTAATATCAGGTACCTTGACTATGACTGGTCCCTCAATGAAAAATGATGGCCCTTTTTACCCCGATCTTACCGGCCTGTGAAGCCTGCCTCGACCGGGCCCGGCGGCGCCATTTCTACCCATCCGGCACAACCGGGGCCGTTCAGGTACCGATCATTTCTGGCGGGTCGTATATCGAACAATCTGGAAATCGCAAAGATTTATCTGCGTTTTGCACGATTGCAGGAGAGACCGTATGAGAATTACCGGACAACGACCGGCGGACGGCCGTAGAAAAGCAATGCTAAAGGCCGGAATCCTGATACTGTTTATTATCTCGGCCATCGGCCTGATCCGATTTACACCGATAAAAAATTACCTGACCGTCGAGGCAATGGGGCAGTTTCTCGAATCGGCCGGTCTCTGGGCGCCATTTGTTTATATGCTTTTCTATGCCCTCGGGGTCTGTCTGTTTTTGCCCGGCACCCTGCTGACCGGCCTGGGCGGTGCCATTTTCGGCCCGTACTGGGGATTTTTATACGTCTGGTTCGGGGCCATGGCCGGCGCCAGTGCCGCGTTTATCATCGGCCGGACGCTGGGAAGAGAGTTTGCGTCTTCGCTAATCGGTGACAAACTGAAAAAGTATGATGATGCCATTGAGCGAAACGGTTTTGCCACGGTGCTCTACCTCCGGCTGGTCTATTTTCCGTTTACCCCGATGAATTTCGGGATGGGATTGACCAAGGTCCGCTTTCGGGATTATATTACGGGAACCGGATTGGGAATTATCGTCGGGACGTTTATTTTCACGTTTTTCATCGGGACGCTGAAAGACGTGTGGGCCTCTGGTAACTGGGAAGATCTGGTATCCTTTAAGGTTTTCTTTTCCATCGGCCTGTTTATTTTTTCATTTTTCATTCCCAAAATCATCAAGAAATTCAAGGGCGAGGATTAAATGCAGCCAGACGCAACTGTCTACCAGGTCGGATCATTTCAACCACGCGTGGAGCGGACCCGGTCCCAAATACGGGAAGATCACATCATGGAGCGGATCCGATCCGGCGACCATACCGTCTGGAAACCGGATCCGGCCGATATTGTCAACCGCCTGGGCTGGGTAACGAGCCCGGAGGATATGGTCCCTGCGATCGCGGATATCCGCTCGGTAGTGACGCAGCTGCAGGCGGACGGCTTTACCCACGCCCTGCTCATGGGAATGGGCGGATCGAGCCTGGCACCGATGGTTTTTCGCCATACTTTCGGGGTAAAAACGGGATATCTCGACCTGGACGTGATCGACAGTACCGATCCCCGGACGGTGGCCGATTTTGCACGCCGTCTGCCTCCCCGTCGAACGGCGTATATCGTGGCCACCAAGTCCGGCGGAACGGTGGAAACCCTGTCGTTCTTCAAATATTTCTACAACGAAACAATCCAAAAAACCGGGCCGGAAAATGCGGGATCTCATTTCATCGCCATCACCGATCCGGGCAGCCGCCTGGAAGCCCTTGGAAAAGCGCTCCATTTCCGAAAAATATTCTTAAATAACCCGGACATCGGCGGCCGGTATTCGGCCCTGTCGTATTTCGGGCTGGTACCCGCGGCACTGGTCGGCATGGATCTGGAAAAACTGCTCGACCGGGCCGGCCGCATGGCGGCACCGGACAGGGACGCCGGCAGTCGTCTCGGTGCCGTAATCGGGGAACTGGCCCGGTCCGGGCGGGACAAGCTGACCCTGATTCTGTCACCGCCCATCTCCCGGTTCGGCGCCTGGATCGAACAGCTGATCGCGGAAAGCACCGGCAAGGAGGGCAAAGGTATTCTACCGGTGGACGGGGAAAAGCTGCTCTCTCCCGATGCGTATTCGAACGATCGTCTGTTTGTCTATATCCGGTTGAAGGGAGATACCACCCACAACGAAAAATTTCAGGCGTATAGAAGAGCCGGGCATCCGGTGGTTCAAATTGAACTGACCGACCTTTACGACCTGGGCGGTGAATTTTTCCGCTGGGAGATGGCCACGGCCGTCGCCGGCCATCTTCTCGGCATCAATCCGTTTGACCAGCCCAACGTGGAATCGGCCAAGGTATCGGCCCGGCAGATGCTCGCCGCTTACCAGAAAGACGGAAAGCTGCCTCAGCCGGCCCCGACCCTTTGCGACGGCACCCTCGCCGTTTATACGGACACCCCCGCCGATACGGCAGGCGCCGCCCTGGCGCATTTTCTCGCTCCGCTTGCAGCGGCGGCCGCACAGACAGCGGTCAATCCCCGCCCTTACGTGGCCATTCAGGCCTACCTGCAACCGACACGGAAAACAGACGCGGCCCTGGCACAGCTCCGCACCCGGATTCAGACCCGAACAAGATGCGCAACAACGGTGGGGTATGGCCCCCGCTTTCTCCATTCCACCGGCCAGCTCCACAAGGGCGACGGCGGTCACGGCCGGTTCATCCAGATCACCGACACCCCTGCCGAAGACATCGGTATTCCCGATGCCCCCGGCGAGTCGACATCGACGATCACCTTCGGCACCCTGCTGGCCGCACAGGCCCTGGGCGATCGCCAGGCCCTGCGCGATGGCGGACGCGCGGTGATCCGGCTGGACCTGGGAACCGAAACCGGCAACGGATTGCAGAAGATCATCATGGAAACGATTGGGTAAAATTTGTCGAAAAAGTGACGGTATGCGACGCCTGACCGGCAATTTCACCGTTTACCGGTATTGCCCCTTGTGCGGGCCACGGCTGAGACCAGATGATTTTTCCGAAAATGGCGGGATAATGGTCGAAGACCTTCCCTGACAATAAAAAAGAGCGCGGCCCGGCTGGCCATTATTCATCCCACAGGTTTTCCAGCGTGTACGGACTGCCGGGAATCGTCCAGAAAACGCCACTGACATAACGCCGCTTCCGATCCATTTTCGAGATGGCCTGCATATCCTCTTCGGTCAGTACCACGCCGGTGCTGGCCAGGTTCTCCTTTTGCCGCTCCGAACGAACGGATTTTGGAATGACCGCCGTTCCCCGCTCTATCGCCCAGCGGATCAGCACCTGGGCCGGCGTGGCCTTTTGTTTTTCGGCAATCGCCGCTATAACCGGATCTTCGAGCAAAACGGGTTCGCCAGGGGTCTTTAGCCCGGCCGGCCGGTCACCCGATCCCAGCGGCGCGTACGCGGTCAGATGAATCCCGTTTTCCCGGCAAAAGGCCAGCATTTCAACCTGCTGCAGGTAGGGATGCAGTTCGACCTGGTTCATCTCGGGCCGGTGCCGGGCGCTCTCCATCAGCCCCTTGAGCTTGGAAATACTGAAATTACTGACCCCGATATGGCGGCAAAGCCCCTCGTCGGCCAGTGTTTCCATGGCGGCCCAGGTTTTTTCGAGCGGCAGATCGCTCAACGCAATCAGGTCCGCGCCTGATCCGGCATAAAGAACGCTGTTTTTCAGGGCGACCGGCCAGTGGATCAGGTAAAGGTCGAGATAGTCGAGCTGCAGATCGGCCAGTGTTTTTTTCAGCCCCGGTGCCACATCCGCCGGTGCATGGGCATTGTTCCACAGTTTACCGGTAATCCACATCTCTTTGCGGGTCACAATCCCCGCTTCGAATGATTCGGCCAGCGCCTGGCCGACTTCGGCTTCGTTGCCATAGATCAGCGCGCAATCGATATGCCGATATCCGAGCCGAATCGCCTCCTTGACCGCCCGGTAGGTCGCTTTAGGCGCTGCTTTCCACGTACCCAGGCCGAGCATGGGCATCTTGTCTCCGTTATCAAATTGAAGTATCTGCATCTTCTCCTCCTGTCCTTACCTTTGCAGGGCTGTTTTATTTTTTTACCAGCATGTCGCGAAGTGATGAAAAATCCGTTTTTGAGGTTGTATCCAGGCTGAGCGGCGTAATGGAAACGACATTGTCCATGGAGAGGGCATGAATGTCTGTATCCGTCCCGATGGCCTTTTCATCAAAGCGGATCACTGTTCTGGCATCGCTTAGCCGGCTCCGGGGAGACGGGTTTTCGTATTCTTTCGCATAGTAATTTGTCCGGGCCAGGCGGGTCAGCTTCCATGGTGTGGAAAAATCGGCATCTGCAGGAACATCGATTTTCAGCACTTCGACATCGTCCGGCATCTGCCGGTCCAGCATGACTTTCGCAAAACGCTTCAGAAAATGGCCGGCCGTCTCCCAGTCCTGATGGGTGTAAGTGTGATGGGATTCGATGTCCGTCTGCTTGGAAATGGCAATCGTCGGGATACCGAAACTGGCCCCTTCCAGGGCCGCGCCGACGGTTCCCGAAGCCGTGATATTGACCCCCAGGTTCTCGCCGTAATTAATTCCGGAAATCAACAGGTCCGGCTTTCCATCCGCGTAAAGCGTATTCATGCTGTGCCGGATAATCATCGCCGGAGAGCATTCGCAGTGATACGCTTTTATCTTCATGCCGTTTACCCGGTAATCAATCGGAGTGAGCCGGGCCGAAGGGTCACCGGTCAGGCTTCGCCCCATGCCGGTTTGCTGACGGCTCGGCGCAATAACAGTGACACACCCGATCTCCATCACCGCCGCGGCTGCGGCGATCAGGCCGGGGGAGTGTATACCATCGTCGTTGGTAATTAAAATCTTGCGCTGATTCATAAAATTTATATTCCGGTCCGTTGATGTTTGCAGAGGCAATCCGCGACCGCCGACCGGTCGAATCGCTGGAAGCGGATCATTTGTGCTACCCGTTGCGTGCTGGAAGAGGATACACCACCTGATCCCGGAAACACAACGTTGATTTTATTCTGCGATCCCGCTGCCTTTGCTGTCTCACCGCTTATCCGCCGGAAATATTCTTTTCGCTTATTTTTAATTGCCGCCCCCCGCGTTGTATAAGGCCGGGACCCCAAACCGGTAATTTCGAAGTTCAAGGACTGGCCTGTGGGGTATCCCGCTATCGCGGCGGTTTCCCATGTCAACGCTTCACGTGCAACCTCACGCGCCTGCCAGCACATGCCGCGGAGCCACGATGGAGCAGCTTCTCCTTTCGTGCAGGGCGCTTTTATCTCCTGCTCTATGCCGGTTTATCCATGCGCTTTCACAACGCCCCTGAATTTTGGTTTAAGGCCTGTCCTGGTTGAGAAGCATTTCCATTTCTGGAGGGATTTTTTCTGAGTCGAGCAGAACAGGGGGGGCCATCTCCGGAATTTCAAGGTGTTTGGCATGAAGCCCCAGCCGGTTATAACCATAGTTGTTTTTTAAAAATGCGATGGATTTTTTTGATCCATATCTTCTGTCGCCAGTAACCGGATGACCATCCAGCTTTGCGTGGCGCCGTATCTGGTGTTTTCTTCCGGTTATCAATAATATTTCCAAAAGGGTGTAATGAGGGCTTTGCCGTAAAAGGGTAAAGCGGGTCGTTGCCTTGACCTTTTTGCCATTTCCGGCGGGATTTTTTCTGCCTCCCGCATTTTTCGATAAGGGGAAATTCCAGGCTTTAAGACCTGGTTCAGATTCATCGAAATTTCCATGAACCAGTGCAAGATATTTTTTCTGCACAAGACCCTGATGGAAATAGACGCCTAATTTTCTTAAGGTGTCCGGAGTGAACGCCAGCAAAAGCACACCGCTCACATCCTTGTCCAGCCGGTGAACCGGCAGAATCCGAATTTTTTCTTTCGCGCAGGCCCCCTGGAGGTCAATATCTCCCCGACGCGCCATCGCGGTGACGATGGACAGAACATCTTTTCCCGGATCATTGTGGACACTGATACCGCAGGGCTTTTCAATCCCGATCCATCCATCCCCTGTTTTCAACACTTTTATTTGATTCTTCATTTTCAGCCTGTCGGGTTCCAATCGCCCTGTTTCCAACCTGTTGCAATTCATGATGGCGAGGACCATGCATGGCCCGCAGTCAACGTTTCGTTATGATAAATTCAGGCGATAGCCGCCCGGAATCTCTTTCTCAACGCTCATCCCCGATCAGGTAAATACAAATCGCAGGAAAGATAGGCGCAATCTGCTAATGTGTCAATGTAAAGGGCCAATTTAAATGAATTGACACGCGTGGTTTAATTTTGGTAGACAAACACGTTTTCCATCAATTGGTAAAGCA
>QNYZ01000083.1 GCA_003973265.1 Deltaproteobacteria bacterium
CAAGAGAAAATCGCACCGGCCCTGATCGGTCGGGATTCCACAAATCAACGTGCCATTGACAGGATTATGATTGATATAGATGGCACCCAGGACAAATCCCGACTTGGAGCCAATGCCATTCTTGGGGTATCTCTATCCACAGCTAAAGCCGCCGCCCAGGCCCTTGGACTCCCCCTCTACCGCTATCTAAACCACGGCGCGCATATATTGCCAGTGCCGCAGGCCTGTTTGCTCAACGGCGGGCTTCATGCCGGCAATGATCTGGATATTCAAGAATACTGTATAATGCCAACAGGTGCGGACAGTTTCACTCACGGTGTACAGATGCTCAGTGAAATATTCAAGACCTTGTATCACATTCTTCTGGCCCGCATGGGAAAGAACGCCACAAATAGCAGCGAAGATGGGGGGTTTGCCCCTCCTCTCAAGTCTTCCTTTGAGGCCATGGAAATTCTTGAGCTGGCCGCGGAAAAGGCAGGTTACAGAGACAAGGTCTGCTATGGCCTGGATATCGCTGCCTCTGGCCTCTGGGATCAGGAAAAAAATACGTATATGTTTGAAGGGAAAGAGCGAACCACACAGGAGATGATTGACTGGGTTAGGACGCTGGTTAAGAATTACCCAAAAATTATCTCTATTGAAGATCCTTTAGATGAAAAAGACTACACCGGTTGGGCCGAGTTCACTCGGGTATTCAGTGACCGTTTAGTGGTAGGAGACGATATTTTTGCCACCAACCCGGATAGAATCCGTAAGGGGGTGGAAGAAAAACTGGCAAATGCTACCTTGTGTAAGGTCAACCAGATCGGCACATTAACTGAAACTTGTGATGCAGCTCATATGGCTCGTGCCAACGGGTTTCCCGTAGTCATGTCCGTTCGCTCTGGTGAGACCGAAGATGCGGTGCTCTCGGATATTAGTGTGGCATTAAATGCCGGTGTCTTTAAAACTGGTGGAATCCGTGGTAGCGATCGGGGAACCAATTACAATCGTTTTATAGAAATTGAGGACGAACTGGGCCCTTTGGCAGAGTACGCCGGCAACGACTATAAAGGAAAAATAAGCGGATGACTGCCCTTAAGAATGAAGATGCTCCGATCTTCGTCCCTGAAATAATAAAAAATAGAGAAGAGTTGCTTTCACACGGGCTGGTTGAGGGCAGAAAAGCATGCCTTGATATCATGGATCACGCCCTGGCTGCTGTGGATCCCTATATTGCCACCCATGCAGCGGTGAGCCTGGACGGAGACCACCTGGTCATGGGTGAGCTCACGGTTTTTCTTCCGGATATTGAGAATATCTATGTCATTGGTGCAGGTAAGGCAACCATGCGTCAGGCCATTGCCATGAATGAAATTCTCGGCAAATTGATTACAGACGGGCTGGTTGTAGTTAAGCACGGACAAAAGCAGGATTTAGATCATATTCGGGTAATCGAAGCAGCTCATCCTGTTCCTGACGAGCACAGTTTTACCGCGGGGCGGGAAATCATGGCCATGGCCAAAAAGGCTGGTGCAAGGGATCTGGTGATATGCCTCATGTCCGGAGGAGTTTCCACCACGTGCTGTGCACCAATAAAAGGAATTACCAATGAAGATAAAATTGAGATCAACCGTCTTTTAGTTCATAGCGGTGCTCAAGTCACTGAGATCATGAGCGTACGTCGCCATCTTTCACAAATCAAGGGTGGGCGTTTAGGGCTGATGATCCAGCCGGCAACCTGCATGACCTTGACCGTGTCCGATGCCATCGGCGACCCTTTGGAGTGGAATGCCGATTGGACGCATCCAGACTCCTCTTCGTTTCAGGATGCCGTGGGTGTCCTTCACCGCTACGGAATTTGGGACCAGGCACCGGAAAGAATAAAAAAATATTTTACAGACTTTTCCGAGGAAAAGGAAACCCCAAAATCTTTGGACAGCCACCACTTCTCGTATTGCATGACCGTAAAAACCGCAGATATCTGGAAAGCAGCCCGAGAAAAAGCCGAGGCGCTCGGGTTCTCCGCCCATGTTTTGACCACAGAGCTTAAAGGGGAAAGCCGGGAGGTTGGCCGGGTGATAGCCGCCATTGCCAGGGAAATCAGTCGGTCGGGCATGCCGTTTACGCCCCCCTGCGCTTTGATTGTATCAGGGGAAACCGGGGTGCGCATCAACGCCTCCCCCAAAGGGGCTGGCGGTGCTAATCAGGAACTGGGCTGTGGGGCTTGCCTGGACCTGACCCAAGAAGACACGGTGGTAGTCTGCGCTCTGGACACCGACGGAACGGATGGCCCTACACCCTACGCTGGCTCCATGACCGATGGCTTTTCATTGGCTCGAGCAAAAGAGATGGGGTTGGATTTCCACAAGGAATTGATGGAGCACAACAGCACGGAGCTGCTCAAACAAATTGGAGACATCGTGTATACCGGCCACACCGGCTCTAATGTCAACGATATCGTGGTTTGCCTGGTACTATAGAGGGAGGGTTCGGAGATGCAAAAATTTACAGCTATCTTGATAATACCCCTTTCAAAGGGCCGCTTTGGTCAATAATAGATCATACCACCTTAAAAGGCAGATACGAATGAAAGAAGCTACCAGGTTTTTTTTTCCGCAGAACCGACCGACGATGACCCAGATCGCCTTAGAAAGTATTCGTGAAGCCATTGAAAAAGGATGGCTCAAGCCAGGCGATCGGGTTGTGGAATCACGGCTTTCCAAAGAATTGGGTATGAGCCGATTTCCCATTCGGGAAGCCCTGTGCTACCTGGAAAAAGAGGGTCTTGTAGAGACCATTCCCTTTAAGGGCGTGAGGGTGTCCCAGATCACTCCACAAGACATTGAGGATTTGATGGCTGTGCGTTGCGCCCTTGAAGAACTGGCTGTAAAACGAGCTATCCAACGCATGACACCAGAGAAAATAGAACACCTACAACATATTATTGATCAGATGGAAAACGCAGTTGCAGGTGGCGAGAAAGAGGATGTGCTCAATGCGGACCTCTATTTCCACCAGTCCATCTGTGAATTTGCCGAAAACAGCCGTTTACTCAATGCCTGGTTGCCTCTGGCCAGCCAGATAAGGGTTTGCCTGGGGATGGAGTACATACTTTACCAGACATCCGAGGAGTTCGTGGACACTCATATGCCACTGATGGCAGCATTAAAAGCCAGGGATGAAAAAACAGCATTAAAATTGATGTGGGATCATATATGCGGCCCCACTAACAGGATAATTGTAAGGTACGGTAAGGGCGCCACCTGAACCAGCGGGAAATGACACCTGGAAGAATCAGCACTGCAGCCATTGCATGCACCTCTTAGGGTGGCAAAATCACGGCTTCGTTTTATTTTTTGTCGCGACAACCCCTGACTCCACTGCATACATCCTGGCCCCCATCTGTACTCGTGATTTGCCTGCAGATGCCGAACCGGCCAGAGTCCTGCGTTTTGCATGGGCCATTATTCTTGCAGTTACCCCAATTGGCCTAATGGCGGTAAACGCTCTTGAATCTGTTCAGATTGCATCAATTATCGGGGCCTTGCCGATGATTCCCATTAGCATTTTGCTGACGGTGTTATTTGTAAAATATGTTTCGGGCGGATTTTCCACATTTATCCAAGGTGCCGGAAAGCAGGAATCTGTATCTGGCTGCAGAAATAATCCGACCCTGATTGATCACCCTGATATTCGCGGGTTGGCTATCGCATGATCTGTTTACATCGCGGAGCTGCCCAAAGGAGAAAGATGAATGAATCGCTTTAAAGTTATTGATTCCAACACGATGGAACAGATCCACGATAATAGTCTAACCTTGCTGGAAGAGACCGGTGTTGCCTTCCATCACAATCGGGCACTTGAAATTTTTAAGTCTCATGGGGCCAGGGTGAATGGACAGGTTGTTTGTCTACCTAAAAACATGGTGGAAAAGGCAATTAGTCAAGTACCGGATAAATTCACATGGACGGCCAGAAACCCTGATCATACCAGAGTCGTGGGAGATGGCTGGCTACTCCAGCCCGCAGCAGGGCCAATAAAGGTTCACGACCTTAAAGGCAATATCAGGCCTGGCTCCCTTGAAGATTACCGGAATTTCCAAAAAATATACCAGGCAGGAGAAACCTTTGATCTTGTAGGAATGATTCCTGTGGAGCCTGTGGAGCTTCCCGTGGAAACCAAGCATCTCCACATGATGTACGAAACCCTCAGACACACGGATAAGCCTGTGAATGGGTTTATGACCACTGGGGATCAGGCTCAAGCCCAGCTTGAAATGATGGCCTTGGCTGTAGGGGGAGAGGAAGAACTGCAATCCCAACACTACATGTGTGTAAGTATCGGGGCCACCACTCCTTTGACCTATTCCTATGATCCCCTGGAAACTTTGATTCAGTATGTAGAACAAAATCAAGTACCCACCATACTATGTGCTCCTTTGGCTGGCATTACCTCACCTTATCCCATGTTGGGCACGGCTGTGCTTCAGAATGCCGAGCTCCTGGCCGGTTTGGTCTTGGTTCAATTGCTGAAGCCTGGCCATCCTGTTGTCTACTGTCCATCAGCTGCGGCCGCCAACATGAGAAATGGTGGTTTTGCCACGGGGGCCCCGGAATCCATGCTTATTAATATAGCTAATATACAAATAGGCCTGGAAATGTATCGTGTACCGGTAAGAGCAATGTGTGGATTCACCGATGCGAAAATTCCGGACTTTCAGGCTGGGGTCGAAACTATGCAGAATATGATGATGGGCATGCTTTCCGGTGCCCATCTCCTCAACGAGAGTGTGGGAATTCTGGATAATATCCTCACTGTGTCATATGAAAAGACTTTGCTGGATGCAGAAATAATCTCCCGAATTAAGCGGATTGGGCGGGGCATTGACGGCCCTGACACTGATCTTAGCTTGGCTGCTATTCAGGCAACAGGACATGGAGGATCCTTTCTTATGGATCCAGTCACCGCAGCCAACTGTCGGAACCGATGGGCACCCACCGTCTCCTTCTGGGGAACGGAGCAGGAGTGGGAGGAAGCCGGAAGAAGTGATGCGGCTGATAGGGCCAATTATATGGTACGCAAAGTTCTTGAAGATGCACCGCCCAGGTTGATTGATTCGGATATAGATTCGGCTCTGAAATCTTATATGGAAAAGAAATGCCGGGATCTCGGCATACTCCCAGAATAAATTCAGAATAACTCACTGTAAATTAGATTCTTTCAATGCTGAGCGGCATTCATATGGATTCGCTTTTCAACTACTCGGTTATTTCTCTCAAGGGAAGCACGGGTGAAGTTATCTGGTGGGTGGATTTAACCAGGGACCGGTCAATTCCATCAGTCTACAGCCACAGCCACAGGACCTGGACGGGAATTTCGCCGGACATGTCGGACCGGACTAAACAGGTAAAGAACAATAGTTTTTTTTTGAGGAAAAATCCTGAGAGCACACCGCTTGCGATTCTTTCCAGGCCATAATCATGGGTGGACGGTTCCCCTGGTTGCCGGATTAAACAGAATCCAGGGGAACCGATATTCATCTGCGCCCACATCACAGCCCATGAGCTTGCCCCAGCCCGGCCTTTTGTCGCCGTCAATGTCTTCATAGGGCGCAATCCGGTGATACTGCCAGAACGAACCGCCCCCGGTTTTATACCCACAAATCCCGGCATCCTTGGCCGGAGAGCCAGCGGTGAGATGATAGGTGGAGTTTAGGACAGGATCGGCATCTATTTCGTTAGCTGAAATATATGATGGATTGCCGACTCTTTCCAATCCACCAACCATACAATAGTTTGCCTGGAAAGAAAGGGTGCCATCAAAATCGTTAATCAAGTAGAGATCAGGATGGAAGCTGTCTCCGGTAGCATGATTTCCCCTAAGAATAGAATTAGTCATGGTGACAAAAACATCGCTGAAATCAACGGACCATATCTCAACAGCACTTCTGTTCCAGCCGTTGGTATTGTCGGTAATGGTATCGTTTTTCGCTTGTACATTTATCGTGCTGGAATTATCCGAGGCATGTAAATAAAGTGCCGACCCCCCAAATCTAGAAATATTATCGGCTATAATATTATTTTCAAAAAACGTATTTATTGTTCCCCCCTGATTACTGATGAGAGATATGGTATGATGATGATATGAATCCAGTATCCCATTGTTGATAAGTAAGTTTTTTTTCATTGTCAAATTCGCATGCCCATGGTTACCGGCATAAACGTTTATTATTTCATTATCTTGATTATCGATAAATGTTGAGTTCTCAACAGTTATGTAAATACTGCCACCGCCTATTGCATCGAACCATGTTAAACGACCCGTGCCAAAAAAACCTGTTACCAAAACATAATCCATGGTAAGTGCAGCCTGACCTCCAGCAATCATATAGACTGCGTTTATACTGCCATCAGGATCCGTATTTTTCAGAGTGATACAACGGATGGTCATTGCCGCCTGATCTTGCGCTGCAACTACTGATAAATTAAAAATAAATCCTACATCATCCCGATCCCCCGATTCAATAACAGTCTTCTTTTCATTGCAACTATAACCGGTGAACTCCGCATTCCAACCCCCTTCAAAAGTGATATCATTTTTCACTGATCCTGGTGCAGTGACTGGGATAAGCAACTCGCTTTCCACATACGTTCCCCTGGCGATTTTAACAGTTACCTCGCCATCGGGTATATTCTCCAGAGCTTTCCTGATGGTTTTGCAGGGAGTGGACGATGTTTGCCCGCAGTTGTCGGAGTCTGAACCGGTAGCGCCATTCACATAATAATCCAGGCAGAATCCTGAGACTGGAAAGAATATCAAGCCGAACATGATGTATACAACGAGTATTTTGCGCATTCGCTTCTTCATTTGTTAAGTAATAACCCTCAAACCCCGCAGTTAGCGCAATTTGCCTTTTAATACCGGGCATTTCATGATGAAGCATGATTTTGCGGGGGAAATTCCATGCTTCATCGTTATCTCGACCCATTTTTCGACGATTGCCGACCTGCCCTGTTGAATTCCGATTTAACGGACCACCGGAGGTGGATTCAACGGGGCTGGCGGACTTTTCAAGCCGGTCCGTTCAAGCCTTAACCGCCCGGCTCAATGCGTTCGACACCTTCCTGAAAATATACACCTGAATTTAGCGATTATCGAGGTTGCCGCAGATATAAGAAAGAG
>QNYZ01000018.1 GCA_003973265.1 Deltaproteobacteria bacterium
ATTTTACGCATCGTTACACATTCCGAATAATAACATAATAAGGCAATAATATGGAAAAGAAGCCGTTGTTCAAACCGAACCCGAAATTGAAGTTAATGGATCAAGTCCGTGAAGTTTTAAGGTATTATCATTATGCATACCGCACAGAGGAGACCTATTGCAAGTGGATTTTGCGATTTATCCGGTTTTTTGACGGAAAAAAGCATCCGAAGGATATGGGAAAGGCTGAAATCGAACGATTTTTATCTCATCTGGCCACGGTGGATCATGCAGCGCCGTCACCACTCAGGTTGATTTCTCATAATTCATATAATTACCCTGTATTTTATCTTAAGTCAGGCTATAATTACCTTGTATTTTAGCATATTGTTGAATTACCCTTAAAAACCGGCATCTGTATCGAGGCATGCAAGTCAGGATTTGCACAAACACCAGGGAAGCGTTACATGATCAGACACGGTCTTAACGAGCTTGAAAAGTGGAAAACCCGCCCAAGGCGCAAACCGCTTGTGATCCGAGGCGCCCGGCAGGTCGGTAAAACCTGGCTGGTTCGCGAATTCGCGCGAACACATTTCGAAAATCTCGTTGAAATCAATTTTGACGGCTGGTGGAATCAGCCGATTAAAGCGTATTCCTGATACGGCCGTATCAATGAGCGCTGGAAGTGCACATTCATAGAAGCAGAAATATATTCAGGTTCTGGGATAAAAACAGGCAGGCCGTTTCCGGCACTGCCTGTCTATTTTTAGATTTGTATTGATTCTTTATCCGGCTACGTCAATCCCCGGATCGCACCCCAGGCGTGATTTGGGTTCGCATTCAAAGTTAAAATGCCGGGTGTCGGTATGCCCTTCTTCTCTCTCTTTGTTGGATTCAATGTATGAGTGCTCTTTCTTTTTAAATTTCATGATGGGTACCTCTTATCGTTATTTTGCCGATATGAATCGGTAAATTTTTTCCAAGCATCGAAAAGATGCCTGTTTAAAAGGTATGCTCATTTCCTCCATTGTCAATTAAATACCGGCCGGGTCAGGCCGATTTCACCCCCACATGGATGACGGCAATCCCGTTGGTCATCCGTTTATACCCAACCTGTTCAAACCCGATCGTTTCCAGGATATGGGCCAATTCGTCGGGAAGCGGAAAGATCCGGATGGTTTCGGACAGGCAGGCGTAAGACTGGGCGGAGCCGACGATCAGGCCGCCTAAAAAGGGCATGATATTGAACGAATAAAAATCGTACAATCCGCGGAAAAAGGTATTGACGGGTTTGGAAAAATCGAGACACATGATTCTGCCGCCGGGCCGAAGAACCCGGTGCATCTCGCTGAATCCTTTTTTCAGATGAGTGACGTTGCGAATCCCGAAACCGACCATGGCCCCGTCAAAGGTGTTGTCGGGAAACGCAATGCATTCGGCATCGCCCTGGACACAAGTGATCGGGGCGATTTTTCCCGGTCTGATTTTATCCTGTCCGGCATTCATCATGGCCCGATTGAAATCGTAAATCGCCACAAAGCCCGAAGGCCCTGCCTGCCGGGCGGCCAGAACGGCCAGATCGCCGGTGCCGCCGCAGACATCGATGAGCCGGTCGCCTTTCTCAATATTCATCATCCGGACGGCGGCACGCTTCCAGACATGCTGAAGTCCCATGCTCAGAATCGAATTCATCAAATCATATTTGGGCGCGACCCGGTTAAAATGTGAGGCCACCGTATTTATTTTTTCCGAGGCACGGACTTTCTTTTTTCCAAACGCCGCCACACCGGTATGATCTATGTATTCATCCAGCTGTTCTTTTCGTTTCGGGGCGTCTCCCCAGCGAATCATATTCCTGAATACCATTGCTTCTTCCTAATTCCTCTCCGTTGCACCTGTCAGGATCATTTTTTTCGAAAATGCATTAAATAGTTCATCGACACGTTTTTGCACAGGCCGCTTTTTCGGATAAAAGGGATATATCGCATACCCGATACATTCTGTAAATCCAAACCGGAGCCCGCCGCCCAGTTTTTCAATTCCGCCGGGCGGACGAATTTGCGGTAATCGTGCATGCCTTTGCGGACAATACCGAAAAGATATTCAGCGGCCAGGACCACCAGCAGGTAGGCCATCGGTGTCCGGTTTATGGTGGCGAAAAAAACATCTCCCCCCGGCCGGGCCAGACGGCTGCAGGCGTTGATCAGCGATTCGGGACGGGGAACATGTTCCACCAGTTCCATGCAGGTTACCCTGTCAAAATGCCCGGCAGCCGATCCGGCAACCGAATCGGACAGGGCTTCGGCCGTGATACAGAGATAATCGATAGAAAGGCCGGCCTGTCTGGCATGCGATCCGGCCACGGAAAGCGCGGCCGGGGACGCATCGATACCGGTTACCACAGCCCCCTTTCGGCACATGGCCTCGGACAAAATCCCGCCGCCGCATCCCACATCCAGCACCGATTTTCCGGCAAGGCCGGCCCGGTCCCGGATGTATGCAACGCGAACCGGGTTGATGTCGTGCAGCGCCTGGAAATCCCCGTGCAAATCCCACCATTGCGATTGACGCGATGCGAATTTGGCGATTTCCGTTTTGTCGATATTTGGCGGAGTGTTACCCATGGCCACCGGTGGCTGGTATTGTATATTTTATTAAAAGGATCATCAATCGCTGCCCCTGACGAGAAGCAAGGTGTTGCCAATGACGCTCAGGCTGCTCAACAACATCGCGCTGACGGCCACCAGCGGCGACAGCCATCCACTCATGGCCAGTGGAATACTGACGATATTGTAAATAAAAGCGCCGATAAAATTCTGCCTGATTTTCCGGTTCACCTGTCTGGCCAGCCTGAGAAAATCCAGAACCTGGCGCGGATCCCCCCGCATCAGGGATACGTCCGCCGCTTCTTTTCCCAGCAGATGGCCGCCGGAAATCGCCAGTGCCAGGTCCGATTGAACCATGGCGGGCGCGTCATTGATGCCGTCTCCCACCATGGCTACCCCGTGCCCTTTTTCTTTCAAATCCCGGATAAAGGCCGCTTTATCAAGGGGCAGCATCCGGCCGGCAGCTTGCCCCGTGCCGACCCTGCGGCCGATGGATCGGGTCACGCGGTCCCCATCACCGGAAATAAGGGCCGTGGCATATCCCATGCCATGCAGGCCGCTGATGGTCTCGGTGGCGCCTTCTTTGATGCGGTCGCCAAATTCGAATATCGCCGCCGGGCGCCCGCCGATTCCCAGGTAGACCCGGGATCGATGGTCCTCACCCGCCGCATGGACCGCCGGATCTTGACCGCCGCCGGCCGAAAAAACTGCCTGCAAAAAGTTCCGGGAGCCGATTTTTATTTCCTGGTCATCCAGACAGCCAACCATCCCGCTTTCACTCGCCGAAATTTTTTTTATCGGGGCGGACGTCACCTTCTTTTTTTCCGCATACCGGCGAATGGCCGACGCAATGAAGTGATCCGATTCCGCTTCCACACCTGCGGCCGCGGCCAGTACGTCGTTTTCTGAAAACGGACTTAAAGCGACCACGCGGATCAATTCCCATTGTCCATGTGTAAGGGTACCGGTCTTATCAAAAATAAAATCACTCAGGCAATCGGCCTGCTCAAAACAGGAAAGATTCCGAATCAGCATCCCCTTTCGGGCCGACACGGAGATCCCGGCAATCCGGGCCAGGGGGATCGCGATTCCCAGGGCGCACGGACAGGAGATGACCAATACCGTAACCGCCCGGATAATCGCGGTTTCCATATCGGCACCGGAAAAAAAACAGACCATGCCGGTACCGGCCGCCAGCAGGATGATACCGGGAACAAACCACTGAAGGAGCCGATCGGTTTTCCCTTCCAGCGGCAGGCGCCGGGCCAGGGTATCTTCCATAATCTGGATCATCTGGCCCAGGATCGATGCCTCGCCGACGTGACGGGCTTTGATCCGCACATTTCCCTTGATCACGAACGATCCGCTCCGAATCGTCTCGCCCGGTTTTTTCTCCACCGGCCGCGCCTCGCCGGTCAGCGATGATTCGTCCAGCGTGGCAACCCCTTCCGTGACCACCCCGTCTGCGGCCACAATTTCGTCTGCTTCCGCCCGGAATATATCGCCGGGTTGAAGCTGCTCAACCGACACATATCGCCCCCGGGTATCTGTTGCCGTACAGATTCTGACTTTTCGGGGGCGCAGCGAAAAGAAGGTATCCAGATCTTTTACGATCCGGTCTCTGGCCCGGGCTTCGAGCGTTTTTCCCAGCAGAACCAATGTGATCAGCATGGCGGCCGTATCGAAATATAGATGGAGGCTGCCCATCATGAAATGATAGATGCTGAAAAAAAACGCGGCGGATGCCCCGACGCTGACCAGGGTCTCCATGCCGAAAACCCCCGATGTCAGGCTGGATATGGCCCGTCGATGGATATTCATGCCGCCGTAAAAAAAAACAATGCCGGCCATGATCACAATCGGCCACGAAATCATCCGGATCCCGCTGACGGATAATGTGGTGAAAAAGCCCGAATACAATGCAAATGAGAGCATCATGATATTCAGGGTGAGAAAAGCGGAAATGACAAACCGTAAAAACGCCTTTTTCTTCCAGGTGGACGATCGATTTCCGCCGTTGAGCTCCGCGCCATAGCCCAGCCGGCGAACCGTGGCGGCAATTTTTTCAGGAGAGGTCCGGACCGGATCGTATTCACACCGGACCCGATCCGTGGAAAACAGGCAGGCGGCCCGTGTGACACCGGTATCCTTTCTAAGCGTCTCCTCGATAACCCAGGCGCATGCCGGGCACCACATCCCATTAATAACCAGGTGCACCGACAGATGCTCCGGGTTGGACGGCGATTCGGGGCGGTCTTGAAACTGTTTATCGGAATACATCTCGTCCGGCAGAAGATCGGCTTCCGAACGCGGGATAATGCCCATGGCCTGACATTTTTTAAACAGGCCGGTAGTTTTGAAGTCGGCGGGGTCGGCAGATTCCGTGGCTTCCATCAGGATGCGAAACACCTGCCGGCACCCCTGGCAGCAAAAAAAGTAGGTCTGACCGGCAAAACCGGCCGAGACAGCATGTGAGCGCAGAGGCAGCCCACACAAATCACAGGAATCGGGCGTGAGATCTTTCAACGATTTTTCAGCGAAGCCCCAGTGATTTTACATACGCAACGATCCGCCATCGATCCGTGGGATTGATGGTGGTGGCCAGCGGGGGCTGTCGTCCGTTGGGAATGCCGAAGCTGATTCCCTTAAACAGGCGGCCTTCGTATTGTTCCTGAACTTTTGATGATCGTAAATCGGCAGGCAATGGCGAAAAACTCTGGCCAACCGTCCCATTGCCATCATGATTTTTCCCATGACATTGGGCGCAATAGGTGAAATAGGATTTTTTGCCTGAATCGATATTTTCGGAGGCCGTCAAATCCAGCGGTGACTGTAAATCTTCCGCCCGCATGGCCGCATGAATGGCGTCGCCGCCGGCAAAGGGAACAATCCCGGATGTCATCACCGGGATCGGCACCTCATGGGGACGGATAGCAGGCGTCTCCCACATCCGGCCGTATTTAAAATGGTCGTCAAAATAGGTCAGCACCACATAATGTCCCACCAGGACAACAACGATAACCGCAATAAATAAAGAAAGGCCCTTCATCTATTCCCCTTTGGCACCCCGAACGTGCTGTGGATAGGGTAACTTTTTGTAGATCGCATAGGGCGATTTTGCCGGCACGTCGACAACGGGCCGGTAATCCCAGGTCGGCTGCCCCCGGTCACCGATCATATAGAATGCGAAAAACCCCTTGGCCAGGATCAACAGCGCCAGCAGGCAAATCACCACCCACGTTTTGCCTGCCGATTCGTTTAGCACATCGTGTGTCATCTTATATAATTACCTCGAAAATGCCGATGGACAGAATATAAAAAAATCCCCAGACCACGGCCCCGGCAATCACCAGCGCCATGGCCACGGGAAACGGTGCGTCCCGATCCTCAATCCCGTCGGGAAACCGATAACAGATTTCCGCTTTTCGCCGTTCCGAGTGGCGGGTGATAAAATGCGTTTGCCCCAGGAACAGGCCCAGAAGAATGATAAAGACCAGGGTCGGAAACAGGTAGATCATGATATGTTGAAAATTTAAAAGCGCGTAAAACCGCATGGCAGATCCTCTTTACGATTAATTTCCGTGTAACAGGGCCGAGATCAATACGGCCGCACTGGCCCCCAGTCCGGCGATGGCAATAAAAAACAACGCATACGTTTCCAGGCGGTTAAACCGGGAGGTTTTGGCCGTTGACAGGTTCAATTCTTCCGTCAACGGCAAAAACCGGGCCCGCCGCTGGTGTTTAAACTGGCCGGTCCTGATCGCCCAGATCAACACCACCAGGCTGAGGGTGAATCCGATGGCCATATAGCTGATAAAATAGGGGAAATACATTTTTCTTTAGTTTACTGAGTTTGCTGAGTTTAATGAGTTTGCTGAGTTTAATGAGTTTGCTGAGTTTACTGAGTTTAATGAGTTCAATGAGTTTGCTGAGTTTGCTGAGTTCAATGAGTTTGCTGAGTTTATTGAGTTTAATGAGTCAACGAGTTGGTTGAGTTCCTTTTTTTCTAAGATAATTGGCCAGTGATAGCGTCATTCGAGAAATTTCCTCGCATTGATCGTATAGTTCTTTAAAGGTTTTCGGGTTAATATAATTTCGATCCAAGGCCAAGTAAAGATGAGACTGGGTTTCAGCGGCTGAGCCATGCGAATAGTTAAGGAAATTGGCAAATTCCTGATTCGATCGTCTGCCAAATCCCTCTGCAATATTTGCCATAATTGACATGGCGGACCTGCGAATCTGGCGTTGAAAATCATAATCTTTTCCAAATCCATCGGAAATTGAAATATTAAAAACCTTATTCACCAAGCCTCTCGCCTTCTGCCACGCCTCAATATCTTCAAACCGCTTAATTTTTGCCACAACTCATCAACTCCTCACACCTCTCTCCAAGTCCCTACAACTCTCTCCAACTCCCCACAACTCCTCACAACTCTCCACAACTCCCCACAACTCCCCACAACTCTCTACAACTCTCTAAACTCTCTAAACTCTCCAAACTCTCTAAACTCTCTAAACTCTCCAAACTCTCTAAACTCTCCAAA
>QNYZ01000029.1 GCA_003973265.1 Deltaproteobacteria bacterium
CTCTGAGTCAAAAGCTTACCGATTCCAACCTCAGTGAAGATGAAAAGGTCCGGTTAAAAAAAGAAATCGCCGAACTTGAAAAAAAGATCGGGTTTTAAGTCTCTGCTTTGAAAAATAATTTGATTTTCATGCCATCGTCCCCATGGGCAACCTGATCTTTCTCCCTTCCCGGATGCACCGGCTGCCAGTCGCCGATGCGCCAGGCGTCGGCTCAAACCTGAAATAACAAAAGCCGGGAGTGGACGGACACGGTCAACCGTATGGAAACAACCATGGATGATGTCCATTTTCTTTGAAAGCAGGAAAAAGCAGACAGCATTGTCTGCCTGACCAAAGGGGCCACAAAGCAATGGACAGGCTCAGTCGGCTTCCCCGGACGTATCAAACAGGCACTTCAGGGACAGGGCATCCCCGTCAAATGAGGTGGTGACATTGCAGGGCAGTGTTTTAAATAGCTGGACCATGGCCTTATTCTGAGGAGAAGTATAGGCGACCAGGCCGGCGAT
Source organism: Deltaproteobacteria bacterium (assembly GCA_003973265.1). Classification (GTDB taxonomy): domain Bacteria; phylum Desulfobacterota; class Desulfobacteria; order Desulfobacterales; family QNYZ01; genus QNYZ01. Next base: position 507 of record QNYZ01000029.1, read on the forward strand.
GCCGTTTTCCTTTGCCGCCTGGGCCAGCTTACGGAGAAACAATTTCCCCAGGCCCTTGCCCTGAAATTCGCTGGAAACGGAAAACGCCACTTCGGCCATGTTGCTGTCGGTAAGCAGCAGGTATTCGCCCACGGCGATGACTTTATCGAATCCGAATTCACCCACCACGCCCACCAGGGCAAAATCCTTGATGTAATCCGCCTGGGATTTTCCTTCGACTTCGGTGCGGCCAAAGATCGTTTTTTCGTGGAAAAACCGCCGGAGTACATCCTCTTTTTTCAGACGGTAGTAGTGCTCCTGTATCCGCCGGTCGTCCACGGGCTTGGCCGGCCGAATAGTAATAACCTGTCCGTCGATTTCCAGCCTTTCTTCATACCGTACGGGGTAGACCCCCCGGCCCGATCCGCCCAGGCTTTTATCCGAACCGACCAGGCCGTCTTCCTTGGCTGCCTGGAAAAGTTCATCCCGGAAATCAGGATGGGCAATACTGATCATGGCCATGGCCCGCCCCTGAAGGCTTTTCCCAAGAAGGTTGACCACACCGTATTCGGTGGCCACATATTGAACATCGCCCCGTGGAACCACGACGGTTTCATGGGTCAGCTGGGGGATGATATTGCTCTTTTTACCGTCGGGAGTCGTCGAATTCAGCATGAGAATCGATTTTCCGCCAGCGGATCGTTTGGCGCCGCGGACGAAATCGGCGACACCGGAGACGCCGGCGTAATTGGTTTGAGACGCAGCTTCGATGGTCACCTGGCCGGTAAGATCGATCGCTTTGGCGACATTCATCGATACCATGCGGTGATGCTGGGCGATGACAAATGGATCGTTAACATAATCCGATGGCCTGAAATCAACGCCGGGATTATTATTTAAGAATTCGTATAACATGGCCGACCCCAGGGCCGCCGATGCCACCAGCTTTCCTTCATTGATCCCTTTTTTGCAGTTGTTGATCACGCCCCTGGCATACAGGTGCATGATATCATCGGTCAGGTAAAGGGAGTGAAAACCGAGATCGTTTTTATCACGCAGCGCCTGTAAAGTCGCCTGGGACGCAGAGTCGAGACCGACCTGCAGCGTTGACCCGTCCTGGATCAGGCGGGAAATATTTTTACCAATCATGGTGGCCACCGATGACGGCGGCTTTGGGGAAAGCGTGAGCAGTTCTTCTTCGTATTCGACAATGATATCCACATCGTTGACGTGGATGAAACTCTGTCCCAGGATTCGCGGCATACGCGGATTAACCTGGGCGATAACCAGGTCGGCGGAACTGGCTGCCGCCAGCGTGACATCCACCGAAATCCCCAGGCTCATCCAGCCAAAATCATCGACGGGCGCCACCTGGATCAACGCCACATTAATGGGCACCCGCCGGTTGATAAAAAGACCGGGAACTTCGGAAACATTCATGGGGGTGATGAAACGTTTGTTGCGGGAGATGGAATCATCGCTGCTGCCGCCCAGGTAAATCTGCCGCAGATTCAGGCTCATGTCGTGGGTCTGGTTGGCAATCTCCGTCAAGGAGGCTGTCTCCCGGCTCATCATCCGGATGATCTCCAGCCCGGAGAAATATCTGGCACGAGCGGCCAGTGCGCGTACCAGCACCTGGGGTTCACCGCAGGCCGACCCGATAAAGACCAGCTGGCCGGACCGGATCGATTCTATGGCCTGATCGGCATCCTGCTTTTTGGCGACATAATTATCCGCCCAGTAGATCGATTTTGACATACAATCACTCCTTGCCTGTGCTACGCTTCTTCGATGGGTTTTAGAATAAACCGGCAGTCTGCTACCGTTGCCCCCTGGCCTTCCGGATGCACCAGTAACGGGTTAATGTCGAGTTCTTTTATTTCCGGATTATCGGTCACCAGGTCGGATAAGCGAACCAGATTCTTTTCCACGTCTGCGATATCTGCTTTGGGCATCCCGCGGTAACCTTCCAGGAGGGCCCGGCCTTTAATACTTTTCACCATGAGGCGTGCGTTGTTACGGTTGATCGGTGCCAGGCGAAAGGTGACATCCTTGAAAACTTCCACCAGAACACCGCCGGAACCGAACATCAACAGATGCCCGAAGTTGGGATATCGATTGGCGCCCAGAATCACTTCCCGGCCTTCAGGAGCCATTTTCTGAATCAGAACCCCGTCAATCTGTGCATCGGCGTTAAACGCTTTGGCATTGGCGATAATCTGATCAAAGGCGATCCGTACCGCATCGGCATCGGCCAGGCCGATTTTTACCCCCCCGGCATCCGACTTGTGGATAATCAGCGGAGAGACAATTTTCATCACCACCGGATACCCCATGGCATCGGCCTTCTCAACGGCAATCTCGGCCGATTTGGCCAGTTCCGTGGGAAGCACATCAAACCCGTAATAACCAAGTAACCGGGTTCCCTCCAGTTCGTTCAGATAGGTTTGACCCCGCTCCAGGCAGTCGCCAATCAACTGGCGGGCGGCCGCCCTATCATGTTTAAACCTGTATGGTGCCAGTTCCTGGCGGTTGAGCCACCGGGAATATTTGTAAAGCGCGCCGAACGCCTTGGCCGCATTTTCAGGGAACCGGTAGACCGGCACCCCGTTTTCCTGGAGATATTTCACCCCGGCGGACACATCGATGATCCCCATGAAACAGCAGAGAATCGGCTTGTGGGACCGCCGGGCGATTTTGACGATGGCTTCGGCCGTGCCAATGGCATTGGTCATCGACTGGGGGGTCAAAATCACGAGAGCGCCGTCCACGCCCTCATCTTTAATCACGGCCGAGAGGGCATTGGCGTAGCGGTCCTGGGCCGCGTCACCGATCACGTCCACGGGGTTGTTCACATTGGCCGTGGACGGCAGATGGCTTCGAAGCGCCGCAATGGTATCTTCGGAAAACCGGGCCGGGACCAGGCCGGAGGTTACCGTCATGTCCGTGGCCACAATACCGGGGCCGCCGGCATTGGTCACGATAGCCACGCGGTTGCCATGGGGAACCTTGCGCCGCAGTTTTCCCAGTGCACTCTCATTTTTATAGGCAAAGGCCGTGGCAAAATCAAAGAGCTCGTCGATGGAATTAACCCGAATGACGCCGGACTGACGAAAAATCGCATCGTACACCGCTTCGGATCCGGCCAGCGACCCGGTATGGGATGCGGCCGCCTGGGCCCCGGCACTGGTCCGGCCTGATTTGATCACCAGGATCGGCTTGGGCCGGTCTCCACCGGTAATCTCCCTGGCCACTTCAATGAATTCCGGCCCCCGCTGCAACTCTTCCACGTAGATCAGAATCACTTCGGTATCCGGGTCGTTATGAAAATAGCGCAGCAGGTCCACTTCATCTACATCGGCCTTGTTGCCGATGGAAATAAATTTTGAAAAGCCGAACTTCCGGTCCGCGGCAAAATCGAGCACCGCCGTACATAAAGCCCCGCTCTGGGACATGAACGACACATTATCCGGCTTGGGCATCCGGGCCGAAAAGCTCGCGTTCAGCCGGGTATTATCCCGGGGGTTGATCACGCCCAGGCAGTTGGGCCCCACCATGCGAATCCCGGCCTCGTGACACAGGGCGGCCATCTCTTTTTCGATCCTGGCCCCTTCCCCGCCCACTTCCTTGAACCCGGCGGATACGATCACGATGGCTTTGATCCCTTTTTCAATGGCCTCTTTGACCGTGTTCAATGCCAGTCTGGGCGGCAGAATAATCATGGCCAGGTCCACTTCATCCGGGATATCGGTCAGGCTGGGATAGGCCCGGACGCTGGCAATGGCCTTGGCTCTGGGATTGACCGGGTACAAAGTCCCGGTAAATCCCCCTTTGAGAATATTAACAAAAATATCATGCCCCACCTTTCCCGGAACGGTCGACGCACCGACCACGGCAACGGATTTGGGTGAAAAAATGGCATCCAGATTGGTCATTGATTCCTCCTGCGCAAAAAGCAAAAAACGGTTCGTACTAAAAATACGGTTCGTACTAAAAATAAGGGGTCGAGGGGAAAACCGATCCCCCGAACCTGCCGGCACCGAAACCTGCCGGCACCGAAAACAGGTTGACCGGTTCCATAATTGGACGTAAAATCATCAATATTTTGCCTATTAGCATAACGCATAGAGAAACGACAGGAATCTTATGGAAAACAATCAACATTTAACAGAATTCGAAATTACAAACACGGACAGCAGATAATGACAACACCCAACCGCGACACTGCCAGACCGATCAACCCCGCCAGGCAGATCAACCCCGCCAGGCAGATCAACCCCGAATGGATCGCCGAAATTCGAAAAATTGTCAACCCCTGCCCGTATTTTGGATTGCAGCAGATGGCGCTGATTGACCTGACCTGGGGGAAATCCCGGCTCGAAATCGAATTGGAAAACCGCCACCTGCAGCCGTTCGGCGTGGTTCACGGCGGCGTGTTTGCCTCGCTCATCGATGCCACGGGCTTCTGGGCCGTCTTTTCAAAGGCCGATGCCGATGTCGGCATGACCACCGTTGAACTCAAGCTCAATTACCTGGCGCCGGCCGTTTCCGGAAAACTCATCGGTACGGGCCGCTGCATCCAGCTGGGCCGCAGCCTTGGTCTGGGCGAAGCGCGCATTGAAAATGAAGCCGGGCGTCTGCTGGCCCATGGAACCACCACCGTCATGATCCGAAAAGAGATGGCCCTTCCCGGAAAAGTCCGGGATATTCCAAAATTTCGGGCGTAAGTCAAATAGAAACGATCCGCTCCATTCAAAAAAGGGGTGATCCCAAATAAAACGTAATGGGTGCTGCCGGCAAGTGATCCGCCTTGCTGTTTTCCCCGTACGCCTATCGGCGGGCACCGAAGACCGGGCTTGACGCTGGGCGTTGAAAGGTCTAATGCTTCTTCACGAAATCCGGCAAATCCGCTTACCCCAATATCGAGGATTCGTATACGATGAGCACGCATCCGGCCACGCCATTTCGCATCTTCGCGGCATTTTTACGCCTGGGCCTGACGGCCTTCGGCGGCCCGGCAATGGTCGCCTATATCCGCCGCATGACCGTCAAAGAGAAGGGATGGGTTAAGGAAGATTCCTTTAAAAAGGGGGTCGCCCTGTGCCAGACCATCCCCGGCGCGACTGCCATGCAGGCTGCCGCCTATGCCGGTCTGCGCGCCGGCGGGCCCTGGGGGGCGGTGGCGGCCTATATCGCCTTTGGCCTGCCCGCCTTTGTTCTGATGGTCACCCTTTCCGCCATGTACACAAAAACCCACGATCTGCCCGGCGTGATTTCCCTGTTTTCCGGCCTGCAGGTGATCGTAATCGCACTGGTTGCCAATGCCACCGTCAATTTTGGCCGCCGCTACCTCAAGCGCAGACAGGACATCTTCCTGCTCGTCATCGCCGCCGGCTTTCTCGCCCTGGGGGGCAGTCCGATCATCGCCATTGTCGCCTGCGCGGCCCTGGGGCTTCTCTTCTACCGTCCGCTTTTCAGCGACACCGACCCGCCGCTTTCCGCGCCCCGCCACCCAAATACCTGGCAGGCTGTCCGCCCGGCCCTGATGCTCGCCCTTTCCGCCGTCTGTCTGCTGGTGCTGCTCTTTTTCATCCGCCGGGACCTTTTTTCCCTTTCGGTCCTCATGCTGAAAATCGATTTTTTCGCCTTTGGCGGCGGCTATGGCTCAATCCCGCTCCTTTTTCACGAAATTGTCGAAGTGCGGCACTGGATGGATCACCAGGCCCTGATGGACGGCATCGCCCTGGGCCAGGTCACCCCCGGCCCCATCGTGATCACGGCGACATTTGCCGGTTACCTGCTGGCAAAACTTCCCGGCGCGCTTGTCGGCACCATTTTCATCTTCACCCCGTCTTTGTTCCTGCTCCTTCTCGTGGTCCCCTATTTCGACCGCATCGAGCACAATGTCTATCTCCAGCGCGGCCTGCGGGGCGTCCTGGTCTCCTTTGTCGGCCTGCTCCTGGCCGTAACGATCCGCTTTGCCATCGCCGTTAACTGGACGCCGCTTTCCCTCTTGATCACGCTGGGCGCTTTTTTCGCGCTTTTTAAGAAAGTGAATATCCTCTGGGTCGTGCTGGTGGGGGCGGCTGCGTCCGTGCTGCTGCTCTGATTGGAAACAAGCGCCGATGGTCAAAGATGCCGGGATTATCAAGGGTCCATGCTTGACGGAAAGCCGCAATAATGTGTAATCATGGTATAATTACCGGCGGGCAAAGGATGCACAATCCTCATCTCCGGATCCCGTATCCGGCGGCTGAACAATGGAGCCGTTGCATCCCTTTTCCTGCCTGAATCCCTGGCAAACAACCGGTCTTTTTTCTCGAGAGGTTCAACATGGGTTTATTTACACAATTTGCCATCAGTGTATTGGACGGTTTAACAACGAACAACATCAGAGATGCGTTCAATAACGAAACCAGCGAGATTGACCGGGCTTACGATGACGCTTTAGAAAAAACCATCGCCTGGTATGAAGGTGAATATCGTGATCACTATGGAAATCGGAACGACCGGTTTTTTGA
>QNYZ01000063.1 GCA_003973265.1 Deltaproteobacteria bacterium
AGAACGGGCTAATGGTCTGGCCCTGAAGACTGCGGTTTTCAACGACTCCAGGGCCTATGCCATGTGGCGTTTTGTCGACAGCCTTAATCCGGATCTGAAGTTGAATATTATTCATGCCGGAGAAGGCACCCTCTGGACGGATTTGAAAAATACCGGTTTTGCCGGGCTGGGCGGGGCAAAGCTCCTGAAGAAGGGGCAATAGAAACGGACGGGGCTCCCGCTTGACAGGGTCAGGATCATGCTCTATGATGTTTTTACGGGGCAGGTTCAAAACAAGGGCGCCCCGAAGACAGTTTGAAAAGTCCAGGAGACCATGACAAATTCCACAGTTACCACCAATCTCCGCAAGAGCTACCGCTGCCTGTACTGCTGCTGCATGCTCTACCACTGACTTCTTTCCACGGAAAAATTATAATTTTCCCGGCGGCAGCGGAGTTGCGTCCTGTTGCCGCCACTTCCTGAAGTATTTTTCTTCTTCTCATTTCCAATATTGTCGATAACATACCTGTCGGGGCCCCGTTGTTAAAACCGGCCGCCTGCAGGGATGTACTATGGAGGAAAGTCATGTTTGAACAGATAAAAACCTGTAATACCATACCGGAACGGGCAGCAGCAGAAGAGGGGAATTTTTATGATTCTCCCGGAAATTCCATTGGTCCGGGGATGAATCCCCGTATCCAGCGGCTACGCAGACTGACGGTTGAAACGGAACCGACCATTTCCATCGAACGTGCTTTGCATGAAACGGAGTTTTACAGGGAAAATTACGGTAAATATTCCATTCCGGTACTGCGTGCCATGACTTTTCTTGATCATTGCCGGAGAAAGACGCTGTACCTGGGAGAGGATGAGTTGATCGTAGGGGAAAGGGGGCCGGGACCCAAGGCGATTCCCACTTTTCCGGAGCTCACCTGTCACAGTGTCGAAGACCTGCATGTGCTCAACACCCGTGAGATGCAGCGATATCTCACAACCAGGGAGGATATGGAGATCTATGCTCGTGAGGTTATCCCTTACTGGCAGGGACGCACCCAGCGGGAGCGGATTTTCTCCCATGTGCCGGAGGAATGGCAGGCGGCCTACGGGGCCGGTCTGTTTACCGAATTCATGGAACAGCGGGCACCGGGCCACACCGCCCTGGACGGTAAAATCTATAAATGGGGCATGCTCGACTTCAAACGCATGATAGAAGAAAATATTGCGGCTCTCGATTTCCGAAATGACCCTGAAGCCACGGATAAGGCGGAGCAGTGGAAGGCGATGGCGATCTCCTGTGACGCGGTTATTCTCTTTGCCGAAAGGCATGCGGAGCTGGCCGAGAAGATGGCCGAAACGGAAACCGACCCTGAGCGGGTGGCGGAGTTGCTGGAAATAGCAGGAATCTGCCGCCGAGTTCCCGCCCACAGGCCCAGGACATTCCATGAGGCAATCCAGATGTACTGGTTTGTTCATCTTGGTACAATTACCGAACTGAACGGTTGGGACGCCATGAATCCCGGTCATTTTGATCAGCACCTGGCACCCTATTATGAAAAAGAGATTGCCGAAGGGAGTTTGACCAGGGAAAAAGCCAAGGAACTGCTCTGCTGTTTCTGGATAAAGGTTAATAACCATCCCGCGCCACCAAAGGTGGGGGTTACAGCGAGGGAGAGCGGTACATACAATGATTTTACCAATATCAATATCGGCGGAGTGAAACCCGACGGATCGGATGGTACCAGTGAAGTTTCCTTTATCATGCTGGAAGTAATAGAGGAGCTGCATATTCTCCAGCCGGGTTCTTCCGTTCATATCAGTGCCCGGACACCTGATAATTTTCTTCATGCTGCAGCCGGGGTGATTCGCCAGGGACACGGGTATCCTTCCGTCTTTAATCCGGATACTTATATCATGGAGATGGTGCGCCAGGGGAAAAGTCTGCGGGATGCGCGAGAGGGAGGCTGCAGCGGCTGCATAGAGGTGGGTGCCTTCGGCAAGGAAGCCTATCTGCTGACGGGATATCTGAATGTACCCAAGATCCTGGAGGTTACTCTCAATAACGGCCATGATCCACTTACCGGCAGGATGGTGGGTCTCAGCACCGGGGACCCACGCGGTTTCAACTCATTTGAAGAACTCTATTCGGCTTTTATGAAGCAGGTGCAGTATATTGTTGATCTGAAGATACGGGTAAGCAACTATATTGACCGGATGTTTGCCAAGTATGCGCCTGCCCCGTTTCTCTCCGTTGTCATTGATGACTGTATCAGCAAAGGCCGTGATTATTATGATGGAGGCCCCCGCTACAATACCAGCTATATCCAGTGCTGTGGACTCGGTACGGTTACCGACAGCCTGTCGGCCATTAAAAAACATGTCTTTGATGAGAAGAGATTTTCAATGGAAACCCTGCTGGCGGGGGTGGCTGCGAATTTCGAGGGAAAAGAGATCATGCGCCAGACGATCATGAACCGTACACCGTTTTTCGGCAACGATGATGATTTTGCCGATGATATTGCTGTCCGTGTCTATGATGATCTTGTGGCCACAATAGACGGAAATCCCAATATCAAGGAGGGAGGGACATATCATCTCAATATGCTTTCGACCACCTGCCATATCTACTTCGGCAAGGTTCTCGGTGCCACGCCGAACGGACGGCTTGCCGGCAAATCAATCTCCGACGGGACATCTCCTTCCCATGGTGCCGATACAAACGGTCCAACCGCGGTGATCAAATCCCTGAGCAAGCTGGACCACGAAAAATCGGGCGGTACCCTGCTGAACCAGCGTTTTCTCCCCAGTCTTCTGAAAAAGGATGAGGATATCAGAAAACTCGGTAAGCTTATCCGTTCCTATTTTCATCTTGGTGGACATCATATCCAGTTCAACATTGTTGATACCGCAACTCTTCTAGCTGCTCAGGAGAATCCGGATGATTATAAGGACCTGCTCGTGCGTATGGCGGGATACAGCGACTATTTCAACGATATGAATGCGGATCTGCAGCAGGAAATTATTGAGCGAACTGAAAATGACGCATTCTAGGAGATCCGGAGAAATGTCGGTCTTACCTGTGGGGTCGGGGCTTATTTTTGACGTGAAAAAATATGCCATTAACGATGGTCCGGGGATCAGGGTAACTTTTTTTCTGAAAGGATGTCCCCTGAATTGCGCATGGTGTCATAACCCGGAGGGTATCTCGTCACGACCCCGGAAGATGTATAACAGGGATAAATGTATCGGCTGCCGGAGCTGTATCGATTCCTGCCCGGAGAAGGCCTTATCCCTGACTCCTGATGGCATTGTTACCGAAAAAGAGCGTTGTACCTGCTGTGGACGCTGTGCAGATGTCTGCCCCACCAGGGCCGTTGAAATGTCGGGCAGGACAGCCACCGTGATGGAGCTGGTGAAGATTGTGGAAAAGGAGAGGATCTTTCTTGAGCAGTCGGGGGGAGGCGTTACTTTTTCAGGAGGTGAACCGCTGCGACAGGCTGATTTTCTCATCACCCTGCTGGATGAGTTCGGTATGCGGTCAGTACACAGGGCAGTTGATACAACCGGTCTGGCAGAGAGCAGGATTCTGCTGGAGGTTGCAAAACGGACTGATCTGTTTCTCTATGACCTGAAAATGATGGATCCGCTGCGACATAAGCAGTGGACCGGAGCTGATAACGGACGAATTCTGGAAAACCTGCGACTTCTGGCCGGGACGGGGGCTGATATTAATATTCGTATTCCCCTTATCAAAGGGGTAAACGATGACGATGAAAATATCAGACAGACCGCTGTTTTTGTCTCCGGGCTCCACGGGGAGAAAAAAAAGATTACTCTGCTGCCCTACCACAACATTGCCGCGAGTAAGTACTCCAGGCTGGGGGAGGAGTATGATCCGGGTAACCTGGCCGAACCGGATGAAAGTGATCTATCCCGCGTGGTTACCCTTTTCATGGACCTGGGGCTTGAAGCCACTGCGGGATGATTATTCAACTTCGTCTCTTTTGAGTCGGAACCCGGATAAACCCGCTAACCAAAAGGGCATGTCTCGTCCAGGATAATACCCATTTGACCGAAAGGAGGTTCCAGATGAGGTTCTACACACGGCAACATAAATATTACTGCGGTATCGACCTGCACGCAAGAAAAATGTACGTCTGTATCATCGACCACCAGGGTAAAACCAGAGTTTATAAGAATATCAAGACCGATCCGGAACTATTCTTTGAACTGGTATTTCCCTTTATTGAGGGCGGTGGCATATACGATGGTTCGCCCTGGCGTCCAGGCCGATCGCTTTGATTTCGCCGGGATAAGGGTACCGAAATATATTCTGAGACCGTCGAATGATGGTGCGGATCGTCAAAGAGCCTTTTTTGGTCACGTCAGCGGCGTGATTAATCTCTATAGATGCTGCAAGTCACGTCTTCAGCGTGATCTGGTGCAGACGCGTTAAGCGCTGACTCCCACGATAGCACCGGCGAAAGCGAGCATTTTTTGCGAGCGAATCAGAAAGGGAAAAAATCCTTACCGGGAAGATGACCCGGGCAATTTCAGGTCATCTTTAACCGAAAGCTGGAACAAACGCGTGGTTTGTCAAGAAATCTGATTCGAAGACGGATAGTGATAGCATTTTTTCTGAATTTTCTGATCTGTGGGATACTATTATCTCTTGACAAACGTAGGCCATATAGATGTTAGGGATATCCATCTGACGTGCGGCGCCTTGCGGGTGAAAGAAAAGGGACACTAAGACCGCAGCATGGTATTGCCCTATAGTTTTTGTAAAATGATCCGCAAATATTTGCAACTGCCGCGCCGGAAAAAAGGCCCGTTGTTTTTTAAGGATCATTGGGGACAAAGATCATTGGGAATCATAGGGGAGGGGCCAAACTAACCTTCACATAAAATACGCCTATATCGCTGTTTTTAACCCTAAAAATTGCAATATAGATAGCTTTTTACCCCATCTTTATAACAATATTTCTTTTATTTCAATAAGTTTGCTTGGCCCGTACCCAATTCCCGATTGCCAGGCCGCCGATACTTGCGGGCGGTCTTTTCATCCATCCCCGCCTTCATTGCCGCTATCCCGAAATTTTTTTGGGCCTGTACCAATTTACAAACTTCCTTACCTGTCCGTCTGTTACCATCCAAATCGCTCCTTTTCAGTGAGAATTCGAATGGACTTACCATCTTTTAAGATTTTTTATTTCGGGAATTTTAATTGTCGTCAGGTGGGTATTATAATCGTCGCTCATCACAGGAAATCGCGCAAAGCAAAGCGACGCGCTATTTCTTTTCAAGTGTATCCAATCGTTCGGCTTCCTTGAGTTTTTCAACATCGATTTTATCCTGCGGTCTTCCACTTGCCTTCTTTACTCTGATAAGGTCAGATCGCGAAATGAATAGAATTTTAAGATCATCCAGTTGAACCACCACACGATTTTTCCAAGCCTCATCGAACTCGATTCCTGGGATCGACATCATAATATCGACTCTCAAAGGGGGCCTTCCCATCTGATAGAAATATCCTTTATGTGCGAAATCATGTGAATTAAGATTTTCCAGTGGGGCGCCAAATTCTTTTAGGGCCGAATACATAGCTTCTGCATTATCTTGATCGGTGGCTATAAACACATCAAGGTCTTTCGTAAAACGTGGCTCACTATATTTCATAACGGCGTATCCGCCCACTATGAGATATCGAATTTTACGCTTTTCGATAATTTTCAATAGTTCTCTGAAATCTGGACTCGTCAGCATTTTTCCCTCGAATTAAAAAATAATCATTTAGCATTTCCGTTACTGCCTCGAAAATGGCAAGATCTCCTTGCGATTGCCAGAAACGGATATCGAACAAACGCCTATCATCAGTTATGCGTTGATAATTTTCTTCTATTTTTATCATTTCTTATCCTATAGCCGAACCCTCAAACCCCCAAGTTAGCGCAATTTGCCTTTTAATACCGGGCATTTCATGATGAAGCATGATTTTGCGGGGGATATTCCATGCGTCACCGTTATAGCGGCCCATTTTTCGACGATTGCCGACCTGCCCTGTTGAATTCCGATTTAACGGACCACCGGAGGTGGATTCAACGGGGCTGGCGGACTTTTCAATCCGGTCCATTCACGCCTTAACCGCCCGGCTCAATGAATTCGATACCTTCCTGAAAATAAACACCTGAATTTAGCGATTGTCGAGGTTGCCGCCGATTACAAGGCCCCTTCCATCCATGTTACCAAATCACGGGTCTGGACCCTGCGGCAATTTTACCATTTTGCACCCTTCACCGGATCTTACCGAAAAATATCGCGACTGGAATACCCTGTCCAAAAATTGAAAAAACCGTACCGCAGTTTCTGACTGAAAATGAATATATCCGGTTGATCCGCCATTTTACCGAGCGGGCGGATTCAACCATGGGCCTTAGAAATCTGATTATCATCATGATGCTGGGCACCCTGGGCCTTTGAACCCGTACGCTGACCGCACAACAATAT
>QNYZ01000111.1 GCA_003973265.1 Deltaproteobacteria bacterium
AGACGGCAGAGAATCTGATATTCTTTTAAAAAATGCAGATACTGCAATGTACCAGGCGAAAAATGAGGGAAGAAATACATACCAGTTTTTCATGGAGTCCATGAACAGAGTTGTCCACGAACGGTTTTCCATTGACAGAGATCATGTACTTGTCGATATCGGATATAAGTCCGAAGGGCAGGTCCGCATTGATGAGTTTGTCGATAATACTGGAAAGATCAACGCCGAGGTCGGTGACACTGTGGAGGTGATGGTTGAATTCTGGGATGACGAAAATGAAGTCGTCAACCTCTCCAAGGAAAAAGCCGAGAAGGTCAAGGTCTGGGATGCCATTAAACAGGCGTATATGGACGAAAAGCCCATCGAAGGCGTCATTTCCAGCCGGGTCAAAGGCGGGTTTACGGTTGATGTGGGGGTTCAGGCTTTTCTGCCGGGTTCCCAGGCTGATCTACGTCCGGTTCATCACCTGGATGATATTGTCGGTGGTACCTTTGAATTCAAAGTATTAAAGTTTAACCGTAAAAGGAGCAACATCGTCTTATCCCGGCGGGTCCTTCTTGAAGCAGAACGGGAAACCCAGCGGGCCGAGACCCTGGCATCTATTTCCGAGGGTAAGGACGTGGATGGTGAAGTTAAAAACATCACCGAATATGGTGTATTTGTTGACCTCGGCGGTGTGGATGGTCTCCTTCATATTACCGATATGTCCTGGGGCCGGGTGAAACATCCGTCGGATCTGTTTTCTGTCGGAGACCGGATAACCGTTAAAATCCTGAAGATTGATCTGGAGAAAGAACGGGTCTCCCTGGGTATTAAACAATTGACGCCGGATCCGTGGATTGCGGCAGCCGAAAAATATCCGGTTAATTCGCGTGTGCTCGGCCGGGTGGTCAGCTTGACAGATTACGGTGCATTTGTGGAACTGGAAGAGGGCATCGAAGGGCTGATTCATATTTCGGAAATGTCATGGACGCGTAAGATCAGGCATCCGTCCAAAGTGGTTTCCGTGGGCGAAGAGATCGAAGCGGTGGTTCTGGACATCAAACCGAATAACCGGCGGATTTCCCTGGGGATGAAACAGGTCGTGCCCAATCCGTGGGATGTAATCGCCGAGAAATATCCGGTGGGAACCATTATCGAGGGAAAAATAAAGAATATCACCGATTTCGGGATGTTTGTGGGAATTGATGAGGGGATTGACGGTCTGGTTCATATTTCGGATATCTCCTGGGTCAAACGGATCAAGCACCCGTCGGAACTGTATAAAAAGGGGGACATGGTTCAGGCCAAGGTCCTTGATATCGATAAGACCGAAGAACGATTTTCATTGGGAATCAAGCAGCTTGAACCTGATCCCTGGACCACTGCCAGCGAGCGTTACGATGTTGGCAAGGAAATTACCGGTACCATAACGAATGTAACGGATTTCGGTATTTTCGTTGAGTTGGAAGAAGGGGTCGAGGGGCTGGTCCATGTATCGGAAATCAGCAAGGAAAAGATCAAAACACCGGTAGATATGTTCACTGTGGGAGAGTTGATTACGGCCCGCGTGATGAATATCAACGGTGGAGAGCGGCGTATCGGCCTTTCCATTAAGCGGATGGAAATAGAAGATGAGCAGAGCATCCTGAACGATTATGCCAATATGGCAGCGAAGCCGACCTCGGCCTTTGGCGAAATTCTGCGCGAGAATCTTCAGGAAAAGCTCCAAAACAGTGCCAGGGAAACCCCTGAACAAGATGATACCACGTTGCAGGGGAATAAAGCTGCCCAGGACGATCCGGAGCCGGCGGCGGATACGATTAAAGAAACCACCGCCGATGACGGTGACGGAGAGACGGCGGATGATGACATGACGAAAATATCCTTGAAGGATATTGACGCCGAGTAAGGATATTCATCCGGATTTTTCATTGCTGGCATGAATCAAAAAAATATTTGACGGGGCCGCTCGTAATTGAAGTCGTTACGGCAGTGCCATCTAACAAAAAACGGGATGCTGGATTTCAGCATCCCGTTCTTTTAGTTGATCCGGTTAGTTGATCTGGCGATTTTTTCGGGGAAAGACGGATATCACTTTTCCTGCAATACGGATTTTCCCGGTTGTCCGCTATTTAAAACTACTCACATCTCCCAGACCCTCACGGATCACTCTGGGTTCGTCATCAAACAGCGAAATGACACTGGACGGCTGGCCGGGTACCGTTCCACCATCAATAACCACATCGAGCTGTTTTTTAAAATAGTCATGAATCAACGATGGGTCGCTCATCTCTGCATGATCCGGAGACTTGGCACTGGTGGAGAGAATGGGACGCCCCAGCCCCTCGACCAGCTTGATACAGATTTGATGATTGGGGACCCGGATTCCGGCGGTTTTGCGTTTGGTTAACATCATTTTGGGTACCTGCCGGGAACCCTCCAGGATAAATGTATAGGGTCCGGGAAGCAGTCGTCGCATGGTTTTATAGGCATAGTTGGAAACCTTGGCGTACAGGCTGATATTTTTCAGGTCAGAACAGACAAAACTGAATGGTTTATTCTTTTTTCGCTGTCGAAGCTGGTAGATCCGGGAAATGGCCTTTTTATTCATGATATCGCAGCCGATCCCATAAAAGGTATCCGTCGGGTAAGCAATGATTCCTCCCTGATTTAAAATTGTTACCACCCGGTCGATCAGTCGCTGGGGTGGGTTTTGGGGGTTTATTTTCAGCAGCATATTTCCTCTTTTTGAAAAAAGAACATATCATGCGAACTTGATTGAGCGATATTGAGTGAAAAATTTAATCTTCAATAATCACAGAATCTTAAATCTATTGTGAATCCTCGTGCTTGTCAAGTTATAAAGAATTACATTGCGAAAAACAAGCCCGTTTGGTACACCCTTTTTGAAGTATTCCAGGTAGAAAACCTCTTACAAAATTAACCACGCTTGCAGGATACGGTGGAGGTACCAAATGACCCCAATTATTCCGGAAGAAAGTTTTTCCTTTGACGATGTACTGTTGATACCCGGTTATTCAAATATTTTACCCAGTGATGCCAACGTGGAAACCCTGCTTACCCGCCATATTTCGCTTAACATTCCTATTGTCAGTGCGGCGATGGATACGGTAACGGAGTCCAAGGCTGCCATCAGTATGGCCCGGGAAGGTGGCATCGGTTTCATTCACCGGAATATGAGCATCGAATCCCAGGCCAGGGAGATCGATCGGGTCAAAAAATCGGAAAGTGGAATGATTGTAGACCCCATGACGGTGGAGCCGGATCAGCAGGTGGGCGAAGTCCTCGGAATCATGAAAAGATACCGGATTTCCGGATTGCCGGTGGTAAAGGAAAATGCCCTGCTGGGAATCGTGACCAACCGGGATTTACGGTTTGAAACCGATATGATGAAAAAGGTTTCGCAGGTGATGACCTCGGAAAACCTGGTCACCGTCAATGAGGGAATTACGCTTGAAGAATCCAAAAAAATACTGCACACCCATCGCATTGAAAAGCTGCTGGTCGTCAATAAAACAGGCCAGCTGGTCGGGTTGATTACGATCAAAGACATTGAAAAAATCAAAAAGTTTCCCCTTGCCTGCAAAGATAAGATGGGGCGGTTACGGGCCGGTGCCGCCATCGGCGTGGGAGCTGATATGGTTGCCCGTGCCGAAGCGCTGTTAAATGCCGGTGCGGATGTGATCTGTATCGATACCTCCCATGGCCATTCCAAAAATGTGATTCATGCGGTGGAGAAATTGAAACAGACCTTTTCCGATATTGAATTGATCGCTGGAAACGTCGGTACCGCCAAAGGAGCCAAAGACTTGATTAAAGCCGGCGTGGATGCTGTCAAGATCGGCATCGGTCCGGGGTCTATCTGTACGACCCGTATTGTTGCCGGGATCGGTGTGCCCCAGGTAACGGCCATCATGAATTGCCGGTCTGTTGCGGCGCAGACCGGTATCCCTCTGATCGCCGACGGCGGGATAAAATACTCCGGAGATGTAACCAAGGCCATTGCGGCCGGCGCTCATTCGGTGATGATTGGCGGGCTGTTTGCCGGAACCGATGAAAGTCCGGGCGAGCAGGTACTCTTCCAGGGGCGAAGTTATAAAGTGTATCGCGGAATGGGCTCCCTTGAAGCCATGAAAAAGGGAAGCAAGGACCGCTATTATCAAACCGACCAGGAGGAAGATGACAAACTGGTGCCCGAAGGGATTGTGGGCAGAGTACCGTATCGCGGGCCTCTGGCAGAGAACATTCATCAGCTGATAGGCGGGCTCAAGGCCGGTATGGGATATGTGGGCAGCCGTACCCTGGAAGAACTGCGAGATAAAGCCCGATTTCAAAAGATCAGCACCGCCGGTATGCGTGAAAGCCATGTTCACGATGTCATCATTACCAAGGAAGCACCCAATTACCGGATCGATTAAGCGATGTGGCGTAATAACGCTTCCGGGGTTTGCCTTCTTCTCTAGTGCTTTTTGTACCCAGCCTTTCTTTAATGACCGGCACGGATATCCATAAGGCGCTAAGGACCGGTAGTAAACGCGTTACTGCCTGTACATCATTTATACCCGAAACACCTGCAATCCCCTGTTCGTTTCCATGCAGTACACGTATATAGATAAAGGAAATTGGATATGGCTGACCTTTCCCCTGATTTTGTCCACTTGCATCTTCATACCCAGTACAGCCTGTTAGATGGTGCGATCCGTATTGACGCGTTACTGGATCGTGTTAAAAAATTTGGCATGTCATCGGTGGCGATTACGGATCACGGCACGATGTTCGGATCCATCGAGTTTTACCAGAAAGCCGTGGCGGCCGGTATCAAGCCGATCATCGGGTGTGAATGCTATGTGACGCCCGGTAGCCTTAAAGAGCGCGGATCGACTGCCAAGATGCGGTATCATCTTGTTTTGCTGGCCGAAACTACTACGGGGTACCGCAATTTATGCCGCATTGTCAGTACGGCCGCCCTGGAAGGATTCTATTACCGCCCCCGGGTGGATAAGCAGCTGCTGAGATCGCATTCGGAAGGGATTATCGCTCTTTCCGCCTGCCTGCAGGGTGAGGTCCCCCGGCGAATCCGGGAGGGCCGGCAGGAGGCCGCCGACGAGGCGGCCCTTGAATACCAGGAGATTTTCGGGGCGGGTAATTTTTTTCTGGAAGTTCAAAATAACGGCATCAAGGCTCAGGAGCGGGTCAACGAATCTCTGCGGGATATGAGTCAACGGCTTTCCATCCCCCTTGTGGCCAGTAACGATTGCCACTATCTGGACTCCGAAGATGCGACCGCCCACGAAGTCCTTTTGTGCATTCAGACCGGCAAAACGATGAACGATCCCAACCGGTTCAAATTTCAGACCGATCAGCTATATTTAAAATCCAGGGCGGAAATGGCCGCTGATTTTCAGGATTACCCCGGGGCGCTGGCCAATACAGTTGAGATTGCACAGCGCTGTCAGGTCGCGTTTGATTTTGATACGTTTCATTTTCCTCAATTTGATACCGGTACCAAGCAGACCGTGGAAGATGCCTTCCATGATAAGGTGCGGGCCGGATTTAAACAGGTGATGGAAAAGGTCTGCAAGAAGAACCCGGATGCTGACAATGCCGTATATAAAAAACGCCTGGAAAGAGAAATGGCCACCATCATCGATATGGGATTTGCCAGCTATTTCCTGATCGTGGCGGACTTTATCGAGTATGCCAAGAAAAACGATATCCCTGTGGGGCCGGGCCGGGGCTCAGCTGCCGGCAGCCTGGTGGCCTACAGCATGGGCATTACCGACCTGGATCCCATTGAACATGCGCTTATATTTGAGCGGTTTCTCAACCCGGCCCGTAAGAGCATGCCGGATATCGATGTCGATTTCTGCATTAACGGCCGGGAGGAAGTGTTTAAATACGTTGCCCGTAAATATGGCGGCGAAGACTATGTGGCCCAGATAATTACCTACGGAAAAATGAAAACCAGGGCCGTTATCCGGGATGTGGGCCGGGCGCTCGATATCCCTTTACCCCAGGTGGACGCCCTTGCCAAGATGGTCCCGGATGTTGTGGGCGTAAGTCTTGAAGAAGCGCTGGCCAAAGAGCCCCGGATCGTGGAACTGACAAGAAGTAAGCCTGAGATCGCCGAGTTGATAAAAATATGCCGGGTGCTGGAAGGCCTTCCCCGGCATGCGTCGGCGCCTGCCGCCGGCGGCGGC
>QNYZ01000024.1 GCA_003973265.1 Deltaproteobacteria bacterium
AGCACGACAAGACGAATCACAGAATTCCCTTGGTACTGGGAATACCGGCTTTGGCATTGTGAGACCCCACAATATTTCCGATCGACGCCAGATACGACCCGGTCAGCGCAAAGGCCAGGCCGATGAATTCACGGGAAGTGGAAAAAGCGGCCAGGTCTTTCCAGAAGAGGATACAAAGCCCGACCAGACCGACGCACCCGCCGGCAAAGGCCCGCCAGTCGATCGGCTGGGACATGAACAGCCTCAGGTTGACGATATTCCACATCATGATGGTGGAGAAGACTACCGCCACCAGCCCGCTGGTCAGATACGCCGTGGCCAGGTAACTCATACAATACCCCAGCCCAAACAGCGAGAACCCCTGAAGGGCCATGAACATGTGATCGTACCGGGAGAAACGAAGCTTTTTACCGGTAAACCGGCAGTAAAGCAGCAGGATCAGTGCGGCCAGGCAGAAGCGGTATCCCACCGAGAGGATCGGCGGCACCTGGGATATCTGCAGCTTGATGCCCAGCCAGGTGGAGCCCCAGATCAGCGTGGCGGCAAGGTATAGTAGAATATTTTGCATCACTCATTCAAACTTATCACCGGCCCAAAGAAGAAAACGACGGGTTTGTTTTAATCATTGTCACGAGTGTTTCGGAAAAAAGATACACATCCTTTGGCCACCTGGCCGTGATTAAGTTGCGATCGATCAAAACGAATGGTCGATAGATTCCGCCTCCCTTTACATAATTATCTTTTTGAATCAAATTATTTATGATCTCATCCTGGACGTAATCCGGGTAGGTTCGGTAATATTTCCCTAATTTCCAAAAGGTTAAATAGTATGCGATCCGCTCCAGCTTCTTTGTCAGAGCGGTGATTTTTCGATCATAAATGATGCTTTTACCTGTTTGGGGGTCGATGGTTCGCGTAAGAACAATCGGGCCATGACAGATGGCGCCCACAATCTTATCTTTTTTCATAAACGCCAGGACTTTGGATTGAAGTACTTCGCTTTCCAGGTATTGCCGCATTCCCGGTGCGTGGCCCCCGGGTAAAAGGAGCGCATCGTATGTTTCAGGATCGATGCGCTTGTATGGGATCGGATGGTTAAACGCCTTGTCTTTCTCAAGCTTTCGATACGTCTTTATGGCATCAGGCGTTGCCCCCAGTTTTCCAAACAGGACACCGGTGATGAGAAGGGGATCTGTTTTGCCGATATGCCCCTTTTCGGTGCTGAAGGTAACATCGAAGCCGCTGTCTTTAAAATATTTCCAGGGAATAGAGACTTCCGTTAAATCAAAATCGCTATCTGGCAGCGGGATGAGTACCTGTTTTTTCATTTTTTAGTTCCACGGGTAATTTTGGTCATACACATTCTTGGGTGAGTTCCAGATAATTGGTTCGTATTGCCGGAAGTATTATGCAAGAAACCGTTATTGTCGAATTGCTCAAGTTGAATAATTAACTTGATATAATTCAATTATATCATATGCTGTACCAACATACGATTTTATTTTATTGAATCAGCAAAAGGACCGATTCCATGAAAATGAAAGCCCTGGTAAAGGCCAGGCCGGAACCGGGCATCTGGCTGGAAGCGGTGCCGGTTCCGGATACGGGCACCAACGATGTCCTGATCAGGATTCACAAAACGTCAATTTGCGGAACGGATGTCCATATTTTCAACTGGGATGCCTGGGCCCAAAAAACGATCCCGGTGCCCATGCACGTGGGCCACGAGTTTGTCGGTGAAGTGGCCGAGATCGGCAGCAATGTCCACGACACGCAAATAGGCGATATTGTTTCCGGAGAGGGGCATCTGGTCTGTGGCCACTGCCGGAACTGCCTGGCCGGCCGGCGGCATCTGTGCATGAATACCAGCGGAGTCGGTGTCAACCGGCCCGGTGCCTTTGCCGAATATCTGTCGATTCCGGTCACCAACGTCTGGCATTGCGATCCGGGTATTTCCACCGATATCCTTTCGTGCTTTGATCCGCTGGGCAACGCCACCCACACGGCCCTCTCCTTTGATGTATTGGGTGAAGACGTGCTGATTACCGGTGCCGGTCCCATCGGGTGCATGGCCGCGGCCATCGCCCGGCATGCCGGCGCCCGCTATGTCGTGGTCACCGACGTCAATCCCTATCGCCTCGACCTGGCGAAAAAGATGGGCGCCACCCTCACCCTGGACGTCCGGCACGAAAGCATCGAAGAGGCGCAAAAAAAGCTCGGCATGAAAGAAGGGTTTGACGTGGGCATGGAAATGTCCGGCAATCCGGATGCTTTGCGGTCGATGCTGACCAACATGTGCCACGGCGCCAAAATTGCCCTTTTGGGAATTCAGCCGGCCGATACGGCCATCGACTGGGACTTCGTGGTTTTTAACGGCTTGACGATCAAGGGGATTTATGGCCGCGAAATGTACGAAACCTGGTATAAAATGACCGTCATGATCCAGTCCGGCCTGAACATTGAACCGGTGATTACCCACCGGTTCCACTATACCGACTACGAGGAGGCCTTTAAAATCATGTGTTCCGGGCAATCGGGGAAGGTCATTTTGAACTGGCGGGATGAATGACGAAAAGCGCAATCGGATAAACGTTGCCCATGTTGGCCTGTTAAAGTGAAAGGATACCCTTTATGAAACGCTGGCTGAAAATTTTTCTGGTATCGGCCGCTCTGGTCCTGGCCGGTTTTCTGACCGTAACAGGGTGGTATCTTTCCCGGGCCATTCCCATCGGAACCGGCTATGTGGCCAAGTATCTTTGCACCAGCACGTTTATCTCACAGCGGGAACCGGACGCTGTTTTTGAAGAAGATGTCCGGCCGGTCAATCCGCTGGCGAAGGTTATGAAATGGGAAGTCGACCGAAAAGGAAAAGTGGTTACCGCCAAAGCGCTCTGGTTTTTTACATCCAGGGCCATCTATCGCAAAGGCTGCGGCTGCACCCTGCTGGCCAAAACGGATGAAGCGTCGCTGCGCCGGCAGGATTTTTTTGCTTTTCCGAAAGCGTATCAAAAACCCGCTCATCCCGCCGATGCGCCGTGGCCCGACGGTGCGCAGGGCCCGGTCGATCCCGCGTCTCTGGGAATGGATACCGAAAAACTGCAACAGGCCGTGGCCGCCGCCTTTGCTGAACCGTCTCCGGATCGTCCCCGAAGAACCCATGCGGTTGTCGTTGTCTACGATGGCCACCTGGTGGCCGAACACTATGCCCCCGGATTTGGCCCCGGTATGCCGCTTCCCGGCTGGTCCATGACCAAGAGCATTACCAATGCCCTGGTGGGGATTCTGGTAAAACAGGGCAAGCTCGATATTCACACACCCGCACCCGTTGCCCAATGGCAGAAAGCAGACGATCCCCGGCACGCAATCACCCTTGATCAACTCCTGCGCATGAGCAGCGGCCTGCAATTTGATGAGGTCTACGATCCGCTTTACGATGCCACCGACATGCTCTACGGCGCGTATGACTTTGCCGCCTTTGCCGCCGGAAAGAAGCTGGAGACCAAACCGGATTCAAAATGGAGCTATTCCAGCGGTACGGCCAATATCGTGGCGAGAATCGTGCGGAACGCCGCGGAAAAAACCGATGACCACTACTACGATTTTATCAGGCGGGAACTGTTTGACAAGATCGGTATGACCCGCGCCCTGATCGAGCCGGACGGGTCGGGCACGTTTGTCGGATCGTCATACGGCGCGGCCACCCCGAGAGACTGGGCCCGCTTCGGCCTGCTCTATTTAAACGACGGCGTCTGGAAGGACGAACGGATTCTCCCTGAAGGCTGGGTCAAATATACCGCCACGCCCACGCCCGGCGCCCCCAAGGGCGAGTACGGCGCCCATTTCTGGCTGAATGCCGGCGCGCCGGGCCATCCCGAAAACCGGCCCTGGCCCGACGCCCCGCGTGATACCATCGCGGCCCAGGGATACCAGGGCCAGCGGGTGATTATCATTCCGTCCAAAAAACTGGTCCTCGTCCGCTTTGGCGCCACCTCACACCGGCCGTCATGGGATACGAACGCGTTTATCCGCGATGTGATCCGGGCTGTACCCGGTTAGGCCAGGACGGGGGAAAGGCAAAACAGCGGCCCGCCATGTGCCGGCGATTTATTTCCGAAGACATAGATACGAAGGTGGCCGGATTATTTTATTCGGTGTCGACCTCGTTGGCCACTTCAACCAGGTTTCCATCTGGATCGCGAAAATAGACGGATAAAATCTTTCCCCTGGTGCCGGTACGGGTTACCGGTCCTTCGATGATTGTCACGCCGCACGCTTTCACATGGGCAATAGCCTTATCCATGGGAACCTTTGTGATAAAGCACAGATCCGTCGACCCGGGAAGCGGGTTCCTGGCCTTTGGTTCAAATTCGTTCCCGGCAAGATGCAAATTAATTTTCTGGGACCCGAATGTCAGGGCCACCCGTCCCTGTCCGAACACTTCAGACGTCATACCGAGAACCTTTGTATAAAAATCGACGGTTGCATCGATGTCGTCAACGGTCAATACTAGATGATCTACGCGATTTACTTCCATGGTGCCGTGTTTCCCGATTCGATTGATATGGTATCGATTTGCCGGTGCCAACATGAAATAATTGTTAGCAGTTTGATAAATTACTATTTCTTTTTTGCCCGGTCAAATGGATATAAATTATATTCGATGACGCCAAATGATGGAGCCATTGATTACAAAGCGCTATGATAACCCCCGGTCAAATCAAGACACATAAAACGGCAGGATAGTCCGTTGACCTTTCCATGCGTGCAGGGATATGTCTTTACATTGCTTTTCCAATGGGTTATAAAAAATTGCCATGGAGCGGTGATGCTGACCGCGCAGCCCCTTTCTTCGAACCTGCGGCTCAGGTTCAACCACATTTCATCAATCATCCCGCTTTACAGGAATCAGGTTTTTTTACAGGGAACAACCGTCCCGGGTTACAAGTATTTTTGATAGGTATTGTTGGGCGGGACAATTGATAAAACGCTCTTTATTAGAGTTTGCTATGGAAATTATATATATAGTCTGGAAGTGGGCAAACGACAACGCGGGTGCGTTGGGAATCGTGCTTGTGGTTATTCCATTAGCGTGGACAGTATACACGTATCTAACCATAAAGAAGCAAGACCTGAAAGAGCGTCGCTTTATTGCGTATCACAAACTTATACAACAGCTTGTGGAGCGTGAAAATCCAGATCAGCCTATGCGCCTCGATCGGCAGATTGCCATTGTTTTTGAACTACGCAATTTCGAGGAGTATTTCGATGTCACATTGCGCATCCTTCGCGGCCTAAAGGAGTCATGGGCAGACTATGGGCCAAAGGAGAAACGGAACCGGCTGCGTGAGGAGCTTGATGAATCCATCAGATACATTGAACGCAAGCTCTAACATCTATATGGCCAACGTTTGTCAAGAGATAATAGTACCCCATAGATCAGAAAATTTATAAAAATGCTATCACTATCCCTCTTCGAATCAGATTTCTTGACAAACCCCAATGATCCTTAAAAACAACGGGCCTTTTTTCCGGCGCGGCAGTTGTAAATATTTGCGGATCATTTTACAAAGACTGTAAGGCAAAACCA
>QNYZ01000004.1 GCA_003973265.1 Deltaproteobacteria bacterium
TCCCTATTCCATGCGCATCATAATCCAGCATCAAATCCGTACCTGCCTGTCGGGAAGAATCACCAAATTGCGCCAAATAGTATCCGCCGTCAAACAGCGGATGCGGTGATATCCGTTTTTCAGCCCCCGTTAAAATGTAGTGTTCCAGCGGGTGATCGGTTTTTATTCCGATGGATTTCAATTGTTTTGCATAATATGTACTGTCAAAGAGTGGATGCGGGCTTATTCCCCTTAGCCGGTCTTCGGTGAGATACGTCGATAAAGGGTCCCTGTGATGGCCAGGATGGTAATCTGTCTGCTTCCGGTAGTAGTTTATATCAAATATCGGATGCGGGCTTTTCCCGGCAAACTGGCCCGCTTCAATAAAATGGCTTAAAGGGTTCCCCGCTTCTTCAAGCAGCCGGGGGTTTTGTTGATAGTAAAAGCCTGTATCAAAAAAAGGGGATGGATCCGAATCCTTTTCCCTGTATCCGCCTTCCATATAGTGCTGAAAGGCGCAGATGCCGTTTTTCTCAACGTCCGGCCGGTTTGATAAATAAAAATCCGGATTAAAAATCGCATTGGGAGACAGGCGTGGAGATAATCTGCAATCTTCGAAAAACGCTTCCAGGGGCGTCCGTTCTATCCCTTCTGCTTTTTCCGGACAGTGATCCAGGTAGAAGTGTGTATCAAAGGCCGGGTGAGGATCAGACCGGACAGCGGCACCTTGTGAGACATAGTGTACCAATGGATTGATTTTAGAAGCGGCAACTTCGGTATTTTCTTTTAAGTAATACCGGCTGCTGAAAAGATAACAGGGATCTTTATCATCATAAGCGCCAGACGACAGAAAGTGGTACAAAGGGTTGATGCCCTCCGCCATTAACACCGGCACCTGGTCATAATAGTACCGCGTATGAAACAGGCGGTGCGGGTTCAACCCCTTCTCTGCTCCCACATCAAGGTAGTGCTGTAAAAGATCGCCATCGAAATCATCCAGATCGGAAGCTTGCCGGCGATAGAATTCGGCATCAAACAGGCCGGATTCCTGTATTGCCCTGTATGGCAGATCAGACGGCTGATAATCGGTAAATGTTTTCTTCAGCCACCCATATTTCCCCGGCAGCACGGCTGTCAGCAGCCTGAGGAACTTCAATCTGCCAATCCTGTTTAGGATCTGCCAGGCGTTCGACAATGTTGCGTTTACCCGGTGCAGCTCATCCTTGAGCGTCTGGTTTTCTTTAATGAGAGCGTCGTTTTCCCTCCTTTGAGTCCGGCTTTGAGCCCGGATCCGTTCTGAAACAGTCTTTGCAAATTGTTCCTTTTCAACCATCTTCCGCTCAAGGGCCACAAGCCGGGCTTGGTACCGGTTTTCAACCCGTCCGATATGCGCTTCCGCCCAGGCGCATTCATAGGTGACAGGGGAGGCCATCCAGATCCGGCATTCGTATCGCCCCGTCCCCTTCTTGTCATGGCCGGCCATCGAAAATTCTATCGCCGCCTTATCAGATTTTGCATAAAAAACACCGTACGGGCTGGTAAATACCAACATCGCGTTGTTGACAACCGCTTCGGATACGACCTGCGTTGCCGAATCGATCCGGTATATTTCTACCGGCGGGACTTCATCATTTTCGTGGTAGCGCACATCTACCTTTTCGATCGCGAAAAAGCCCTTTGTGTGTATCGGTCTGATTCTCAGTTTCGTGATACATTCATCTGAATAAATTACGAAACGAAGCATCGATGGTGACAGATTCACGTCCCAGGAAATAACCTGCCGGTTTACCGGGTTGAACGTCCCGGCAGTGGTCTCCCATTCCAAGGAGGTAAAAATCGTCCGATCATGATCTATTTCGAGGGGAAGCATTAACAACTCCCGGACCGGCGATAATCCCGTCTGACTGCAAATTTTAAACTGAAAATCTTCTTCGTGACGAATAAATTCTTCAATGAAAAGGCTGAGGTTCATATCAAGATTTGAAAAACCATATGAGATAAAATCCATGGTACAGCCAAAATTCATGTTTTTAAAGAAAGTCCTCAGATGATCCCGATTGTTTTGCGCAAAAAAGAGAAGGGCCCGAAACAGAACATACGGTATGGTAACATGCTCACTGTCATCCCATTCATGATCAAATATCCGGTAGTTTCCCTTTTCATCCACAATAATATTGGCCGGAAGGGCGTCGATGATGGCGAGGCCGTCTTTATCCCTGAAATAGTCGCAGATAAATGCATAATAGTCGGACAAACAGATCTCAAATTTTTCAGGCCGGCCATTGACAAGGCTTTCCAGCCACCGGGTGGAAAGCAGCTCTCCCTGAATATAGGGAAATTCATGTTCCTGGTTATCTGTCTTTACGGATACCTTTTGATCACCGGGCCAGATATTCTTTTTTCTGATTTTATCTTCCCCGGGCTTCTTTACCGTAATCGTTCTGTATTCCGGTTTGCGGGCACCATCCGAATAATAAATAAAATCAAGGGGCGCCGTTTTCCGGATGCGCTCTCTGCTTTTCCCGGCAAGGATCAGAAATGAATTGGCATACTGTTTCAACTTTCCATCTTTGTGCATGGCGCGCCAGAGCGCATATTCACTGCCTCCAGGTTTCCAGGGTCCCAGATAATCCCTCGAACCGATCTGATAAAGCAGTGAATGGGCAAATCGATCCGTATCAATAAAATCTTCATCTAAAATAACCTGGGGCAGCTTGTAGTCCGGAAACGGAAATTGGAACCGCCACTGCGGATATTCCGCTTCCTGCAGCAACCCTTTCCACGTTTCCAGGTCATATGTTTTGACACCACCCAGGCCCCAATAGCCGGTCAGGCCGACATAGGGCCTGGCATAATGATCTTCGGTGGCCCCCATCCAGTATTTCAGGCCGTTTCGATTTTCTATGGCGACTACCAGGGCGCCATCATCACGCAAGGCTTTTCCCAGCCTTTGCAGGATGGTTACAACCGCAACTTCGTCGTTCGCGGCGCTAGTTAAAAACCGCCCGGCGTATTCAATGGCCCCGATAATAAAAATGGCGTCATAGAATTTTTCAGGAAATATCAGATCGTTAAAATTGGCATTGATAATATTGACATTCTTGAGATCACGGCAGCGCAACCGGGCGATCTCGGCTCTCTTTCCTGCCCCTTCCACGGCATCGACTTCAAGCCCCTGTTCCCCTAAATAACGGGTGATCGCCCCACAGCCGCATCCGATTTCAAGAACCCGGCTTATATCCTTCAGGTTGAGACCCCGAATGATATTGGACCGTTTTGAAGAGAGGTGATACTCAGACGTCCAGTCCCATGATGGATAAACCGATTCCAGTTCCGAAGAGAGTGAACTCAAGTCTCTAGCTCTTGCGATCTCGCGCCTGAGAAATATCTCGGATGCTTCTCCGTCACTATATGTAATGCCATCTGATCCTTCCAGGACCCAGATGGCATCTTTTTCGACGAGCTTGTTTAACTCGATTAATTTATCTGTCATTTCTACTCGATAGTTTATTTTGTAAGCATATGGTTTTATTCTGTTTTTATGGAAATGCCGATCACATTAATGACAGGATCCAGATCGATAATTCCAACAGAAACTTTATCCGAAACCACTTCGAAGGCCATATAATCATACCGGCGTTCGTAGATAACCAACTGACCGTCAACAAATCCAGTACATCCGAATGATACAAGATAGCCGCCCTGGTTCAACATCATCTTCTGGCGAAACCTGGCGATGAAAATATCACCGGCCTCCGTTTGGCCGATATCAAGATGGTTGAAAAAGGTATTGCTTCCGGTAATATTCAGGCCCCGGACATCCCTGATGGTATAGGCGTAAATTGGCTCTTGAACCGGCTGGTTAAACCGAATTTTCATGCAGAAATCGATCTCTTCGCCCTTTTGAATCACCTGGGTGGGCTCTCCGGAAAGCGTGAAGATCCCGGCCTCGATGATGGTTGCCATCTTGTTACCGTACCGGTCTTCATTCGGGTTGACTCGAAAGACATCATCCCATTGTTTTTCAACATTAAATTCCATGCCGGGATATTTTTCCGCGGACCGGTTTTTCCCGGTTCCGCCTTTCTTGTCTTCACGGCCTTCGGCGGGCCTTTCCCCAGAAAAGGCAGCGTCAGAACTCTTTGATCTGGCACACCGGGCAAGCAGCCGGCTGTAATCATCTATTACCTTTTTGGACTCACCCTGCGAGACGATGCTTCCTGCCTCTAAGAGGTACGCGGTCGAACAGTGACTCGTGATCAGATCAAGGGCATGCGTGACAAAAATAATCGTAACACCCTTTTCCTGGAACTCCCGGAATTTATCAAAACATTTGGCCTGAAAGAGGGTATCTCCCACAGCCAGCGCTTCATCGACAATCAGAATATCCGGGCTGACATTGATCGCGACAGCAAAAGCCAGCCGGACATACATACCGCTCGAATATATCTTCATCGGTTGTTCAATAAATTCGCCGATATCGGCAAAAGAAAGGATTTCCGGAAATCGGGAATCGATTTCTTCTTTACTCAGCCCCATGATCGATGCGTTGATATATACATTTTCTCTGCCGGTAAATTCGGGATTAAAACCGGCGCCCAGCTCCAGCAGCGCCGAAATACGCCCCTGGGTTTCTGCAATACCTTCAGTGGGTCGCAAAACACCGGAAATAATCTGAAGGAGCGTTGATTTTCCGCTGCCATTTCTACCGATAATGCCGACTGTTTCACCACGTTTAATTGAAAGATTGATACCGGAAAGGGCATTAAAAAGCCGGTGATAGGGCTTCCGGAACGGTATTAACGCCTCTTTTACCCGGTCGGCATGATTATTGTACAGACGGTATGACTTTGTTAAATTTTTTATACGTATAACGATATCTTTTTCCATAACGGTAAAAGCGTTTCCTTAAAGCTTTGTTAAATCAAAATAGACGGCTACCCATGTCGGATAAAAAAATTGGGTCCATACGTTTATAAGCAACCGTCAAAGGTATCTTGATTTTTTGCGCGCAACCCGGGCTATTTTTTTCTCAGGATCGCAACCGATTGTCCTACAGGTCCCAGTCTTGCCATGTGGGAGATTTTTGTGCCGTCTTCAAAGGTTATTTCCCTGTCGATCTTTATATGGGGTTTTTCACCATCCAATATTTTAATCACTTCAAGCCCGGAATGCTCACCCCACTGTTTAATACCTTCTCGGTCGATAAATGTATCCAGGCGTTGGCCAGAAAGAACAACTTCAACAGATATTTCAAAATACGGCCACAATGATGGATGGCGAAATTCCAAAAAACTGACGACCAGTTTACCTCCACGTCTTAATACACGGGATGCCTCCTTGAAATAGAGGTAGCTTTCCTGATGAAGCAGATGGGTAATTACAGAAAACATGCACACCATATCACAGCAACTATCATCAGCCGGAATGTGGCAGCCATCAACCAATTTAAGCGTCCATTGTTTATGTTTTAAAAATT
>QNYZ01000109.1 GCA_003973265.1 Deltaproteobacteria bacterium
GCGATTTTCATTCTTTTTACATTCATGGCACCCCCCTTTGAAGATCTTCCAGTTCACCTCCTGTTAAATATGGCTGAATGACCACATTTTTTTCCACGCACCTGATGATACAGCAAGATTGACACCAAAACAGGGTAAACGGCCTGATAAAAAACATAACCAGCAGATATAATTCAAATAATACCCGAATATAAATCGTTTTCAAATCGATTCCATCCGGTAAAGCCGCTGCCTGATGCGATGGTTATGTCAAGTTAATATACAAGAAAATTATTTAATGTAAATATAGTTGACAGGGTACTTTTGTATGCGATATATAAAAAAGCATCTACCGGAACCGGTACTGAAAATCCTTTTAAATCGCATCACATCTTCTGAATCCGGACAAAACAGACCTGAACAGATACCGGCCGACAACAGGCAATGCCTCACCCATGTTCACAGGATGAAGCGATCCGAATAAACGACGGGGAAGAGAGATGAAGAATCTGTCTTTAACCAAACAGGACCTGGCCCTGTTTTACGAAGTATCCAGTTCACTGCATGAGATTCGTGGCCTGGATGAAATGCTCCAGAAAATACTGCAAAAAATCAAGACGGTTTTTCAAATAGAGGGGGCGTCTATTGCCCTGCATGATGCCGATGCAAGGGAATTTTATTTTATCAAAACCGTGGAACAGGAAGAGGATTCGGATTATTTAAAAATAAGTCGCATGCGGTTTCCGGATCACGTCGGGGTGGCCGGATGGGTACGGCAGGAGAATCGTTTCCTTGTTATTCCAGATGTGGCGAAGGATAAACGATTTTATCCGGGAATTGATTTAAAACATAACTTTGTTACCCGGTCCATGATCTGTGTTCCCCTGAGGACCCGGAGGGGATTGATAGGTGTCCTTTATGCTTTGAACAAAAAGAAGGGAAAATTCACTGAAAAGGAAGGGCAGTTGCTCGAAAATATCTCCGGAACCCTTGCCATTGCCATAGAAAATGCCAGGTTGTACGGCGAGCTGAAGCAGTATGCCACGACCCTGGCAGCGGAAAACCGAAGGCTCCGTTCGGATGCCCAGGAACGATTTAACCTGCAGGGTATCGTGGGTTCCAGCCCGGCCATGCGCCGGCTGTTTTTGTTAATGGAAAAAGTAATCGACACCAATATTTCGGTTCTGATTCAAGGCGAAACCGGCACCGGCAAGGAATTGATTGCCAGGGTGATCCACTACATGGGACCGCTGAAAGACAAACCGTTTATCGCCGAAAATTGCGGGGCATTTACCGAAAATCTGCTGGAAAGTGAGCTGTTTGGGCATGTCCGGGGCGCATTTACCGGTGCGCTCGGTAATAAAAGGGGCCTTTTTGAGATGGGCGATCAGGGCACGGTTTTTCTGGACGAAATTACCGAAACATCTGCCGCCATGCAGGTCAAGTTGTTACGGGTACTTCAAGAAGGTCAGGTGCGGCCGGTCGGTGCCGAAAAACCGATTGATATCAATATCCGACTGATTGCTTCGACTAATCGTGATCTGGAAGCCGAGGTAAAAAAAGGGAATTTTCGCCAGGATTTATTTTTCCGGATTAATGTATTCCCCCTGGTTGTCCCGCCGCTCAGAGAAAGACAGGAGGATATTCCTTTGCTGGCCGGGTATTTTTTGAAACGATTTGCTAAAAAGTTTAAAAGTCCGGTCACCGGGTTTACGCCCCGGGCATTAAAATATTTGTCCCTTTTTGACTGGCCGGGCAACGTACGGGAACTGGAAAATGAGATTGAACGGGCCATGGCCCTGGCGGTCAATGAAAAGCGGATAAGCGTCGCGCATCTGTCGGAAAAGGTCGTTATCTCAGCCCGGCATGCATCCGCTGCACAGGTGGGCCGATTGAAGCTCAAAGATGCCACCATGCGCCTCGAAAGGCGGATGGTCTCCGATGCCCTGAAGCAGGCGGATGGCAACCGTTCCCGGGCGGCCCGCATACTCGGCCTGACCCGCCAGGGTCTGCTCAATAAAATTGATCGATACCAGATCAAGCAATAATGCCGCCCGACCTGCTGGCTATTTAGACCGGCACCCGAAACTTGCGCCATTTTTCAGCCAATCAGGTTCATTGCGGTGAGTTGCCGCAATACATCCGGGACGCCTGAAACCCTACAGGCGTTGAAGCCGGTTGATTTCGCGCTGTCAGTATTGAGCGTGTTGTCGTCCAGAAAAAGGATGCGGCCGGGCTGGTACCCGCAGGCTTTGGCCACATATTGGAAAGTCTCACGATCCGGCTTCAAGTACCCGGTGAGGTGGGAGGGATAGACAAAGTCGAAATAGCCCAGGAAATTCATTTCCGTTTCAAAGCGATGCCAGTGGAGCGCGTTGGTATTGGACAGGATCCCCAGTGCGTAGCGCTCGGAAAGTGATTTCAGCATGACATCCGCACCGGCGTACAGTCCCTTTGTCCAGCGGGTAAACGCATACAGGAAACGGGTGGCGGAAACGGAAAGATTAAATTCGACAATCATCTCCCGGGCAAAGCGATCCGGAGACGACCGGCCCGATTCAAAATCCCGCACGGCCGGAGAGGAGAGCCACCGGCGCCACAGGTCATTTTCTGACAAACTATCCCTTGACCAGTCCAGCATCTGCTGAATACCGGATAATTCGATGAGGACGCCCCCCAGATCGAACAGAATCAGGTCAAACGGCGTATCGGCGCAGGTGGAGATATCCGGTCTCATCAACGGTCCTAAATCTTTTTCAGCAATTCGTTTTCCGGAAGTTGCCGGATGTGCAGGTCAAATGCCTGCAGCGCATTGGCCAGCTTTTCTGCGGATGCATTTTTAACCAGCGGGATATATGCTTCACCGGCAGTATCGAGAGACCGGGTAACCTTATGAATCGTCATCTCGTTCGTATCCAGGCCGGGCTGATAAGCCGGCTCCCCGGATGACCGGGGGCTGATCTCTGTCAGTGTGCGGCCCTGAACGAACATTTTTACAATTTGGCGTGTCAGGCGTACGGGAAGGTAAAGGCGATCGGCGATTTCAGGGACTGTCAGCGGCGGCAGGTGGCGGGAAAACCGCCTGACCACCAGATGGGCGATCTGCAAACCGATCAGTTGTATGGCCCGATGGCTGACCTGTGATCCCCGGGCATCAAATTCATACGTATCAACGTACTGATGCGCATACGCCAGCTCGGCACCAAACAGAACGATCAGCCAGCTCATATTGAGCCAGATAAGAAACAGGGGGAGCGCGGCAAAGCTTCCGTAAATGGCATTGTACCTGGCAATGCCGATTTGAAATGCAATGTACGCCCATTGCACCACCTGGTAAATAGTGCCGGCCACCACCCCGCCCCAGATTCCCGAACCAAACCGGACCCGGGTGTTGGGCATCAGCATATACACCATCGAAAAAAGAACCCACATGAGTCCGTATGGTGTCAGTTTTAACAAAAAGAAGATAATGGGGGAAAAAGCGCCCAGCAGGCTGATTCTCTCTGTAATCTGAGTGATTTGAGTGGTAATAATAACCATGGCGCTGGAGGAAAGAAAAAACAGCACCGGACAGAGCAGCATAAACGCCAGGTAATCGGCAAATTTTCGTCCGAATGACCGCGCTTTTTTAACCCGCCAGATTCGATTGAACGACCGCTCAATATGGCTCATCAAGCTGATTACCGACCAGAAAAGAACGACGATCCCGATACCGGCGATCATACCGCCCCGGGTGTTTTCCAGCATCGCCTGGGCAAAGGAAAAAATTTGGTGAAAGACCGCTTCCTGGCCGGGAAATCTTTCGAGAATCTCGGTTTGAAGGTTCTTTTCAAAACCGAACCCCTTGGCAATACCAAAAAACATCGCCACGACAGGTACGATCGAGAGTAACGCGTAATAGGTCAGCGCCGAGGCCCTTAACGGGCAGAGGTCTTTCTTAAAACCGCGAAACGCCAGCAGGATTATCCGGGCCAGACGGATGATAAGGGATTTAACACGGGGCAGATCCGCCAGGCGGACCTTCCAGATATCCTCCCGGAAAAACACCCCCCAGCGCCTGATCATCAGGGGAATGGATTGAAGCTGATGTTTATTTGTCGCCAAAATATCCTTGTCATCAATGCGTGGGAATTGGTATTGTCGTGGTGTTGTCTGCAACACGGCTCTGATTTTCGTAATCTTTGAACAAAATGTCAATGGGCGGTCGAAAAATCGGTTAAATAATCAGGGGATTATTTTGGGCAACGGTGATTTTTTCTTGAAAAGTACGCGAACATCACCTATCTTTTCGTTAAATTCGTTAAACAAGGCTCGATCCTTAATTGATCTCTAAAGGAGGTATTTCAATGTCAAAAAGCATGGCAGATTATCCGGATGGGTTTAATGACGCCCTGGCCGTCGGCCGTCCCCCCAATGTTTCGCATCTGTTTCCCAATTCCAGGGCGTTGATCGTAAGTGGCAAGTACATCGACCGGGCCATGCGCAAAAAAGGCGCGGCGATCACCATGGCGGCCAATGGTCGAAATCATTTTGTGATTCGGGGGGCCCTGCGGGGCGCTCAGCGGGCCAACGCGGCCTTGATAATTGAAATAGCGCGCTCCGAGGGCGGTGCCAGCGCCTATTGTGCGGTTAATTACTGGAACATGGCCCGTCAGGTGGACGCCATCTGCAATGAGCTGAACATTACCATTCCGGTGGCTATCCATGCCGACCACTATGGAATCAAGACTCCGGATGACGTCGGCCCGGCCATGGTGGAAATTCCGACGCTGTTTGAGGCGGGAATGACATCGATTGCCATTGATGCCTCCCATATGCCCGATGATCAAAACCTGCTGGCCACCATTGAACTCTATTCTCAGGTGCCGGACTGGGCCGGATTCGAAACGGAGATCGGTGAGATCAAGGGCAAGGAGGGACTGTCTACCCGGGAAGAGGCGCTGTTCCTCATTCAAGGCCTCAATGCGCACGATATTTTTCCGGACTGGATCGCCCTGAACAATGGGACCACTCATGGTATCGAAGCCAGCGGCCAGGGAATCCAGGTGGAATTGACCCGGGAGATTCACGAAGCGCTCTCCCCCTACCAGGTCTCCGGCGCCCAGCACGGCACCTCTGGAAATAGTTCCGACCGGTTGCGGGAGATCGCCCGGAAGACCCATACCACCAAAGCCAATGTGGCCACGGCCCTTCAGATGATTTCATGGGGGGTGGAGGTAAATGATTACGGCAATGCCATGATGGATGATGATGGAAACTTTATTAAAGTGGCA
>QNYZ01000112.1 GCA_003973265.1 Deltaproteobacteria bacterium
CATTGTGGACACTGATACCGCAGGGCTTTTCAATCCCGATCCATCCATCCCCTGTTTTCAACACTTTTATTTGATTCTTCATCTTCAGCCTGCCGGGTTCCAATCGCCCTGTTTCCAACCTGTTGCATTTCATGATGGCGGGAACCATGCATGGCCCGCAGTCAACGTTTCGTTATGATAAATTCAGGCGATGGCCGCCCGGATTCTCTTTCTATACGTTTATCCCCGATCAGGTAAATACAAATCGCAGGAAAGATAGGCGCAATCTGCTAATGTGTCAATGTAAAGGGCCAATTTAAATGAATTGACACGCGCGGTTTAATTTTGGTAGACAAACACGTTTTCCATCAATTGGTAAATCCAATAATTCAAAGGGTTGACGCCATACCCTGCGAGGTTTAGAGCCATAGGCAAATTTGTAAATCGATTGCCATACGGCGAGCTGCCATTCAAACTTGACGAATAAGGGCCCCAATGATCCGCTTACCATCCGTTACAGAAACGCGACCTGTGGAGGCGAAATGACCAGCGTTGAAATCACTCAAGTCAGCACGAAAAAAGGCTGGATTGATTTCGGTATCGGCCAGCCGGATGTAGATCTTCTTCCTTTAGCGCAACTGGCAAAGGCCGCCGCCCATCGATTTAAGCTGAAAGACCGCAACATATTGCAATATGGAAACCAACAGGGAAGTGGTGATTTCAGGATTTCTCTGGCCAGTTTTTTGGGAGAACAATATGGAGAAACAGTCGATCCGGATGAGCTTTTTGTCACTGCCGGAATTTCGCAGGCCCTGGATCTTATCTGTGCGCTTCACACGCGTCCCGGAGATACCGTGATAGTCGAAGAACCTTCTTATTTTCTCGCCTTGCGCATCTTTGCCGACTATAAACTGAACATCATCGGAACGCCGATTGATGAAAATGGATTAATTATTGACGCATTGGAAGAAAAGCTGGCAAAATACAACCCGGTTTTTATCTATACGATACCAACTTTTCACAATCCGGCCGGGGTAACGTTGCCTGTGGGCAGGCGCAAGGAACTAGTCCGCTTAAGCGATAAATATGACTTTTTAATCGTCGCCGACGAAGTCTATCAAATGCTGTATTATGCGTCGAAACCACCCCTTCCCATGGCATACTACGACGCTTCAAACCGGGTTATCTCGTTGGGTTCCTTTTCAAAGATCCTCGCGCCGGGTCTGCGACTCGGCTGGATGCATGCCAGGCCTTCGTTGCTGGAACCGTTTATCTCATGCGGCTATCTTGATAGCGGGGGTGGCCTGAATCCTTTTGTTTCCAGTATTGTGAGTAGTTTAATAAAACTGGGCCAGCAAAAAGAATATCTGAACTTTTTAAAGCAAACTTACCGCACCCGCATGACTACCTTGACTCAGGCACTCCGGCAACATATTCCTGCTTTACAATTTACGGACCCGCAGGGGGGGTACTTTATCTGGTCTTGCTTACCAGAGGGAACAGATACCGAAATATTGCTTGCAGCGGCCCGCAAGCATAAAGTAGGTTTTCAGACCGGTATCCGGTTTTCAAGTGCGAAAGGCTTGCGCAATTACCTTCGATTCTGCTTTGCGTTTTATGGAGAAGAACAATTGCTGAAAGGTGTCGAACGACTTTCACGAATCATCCGATGACAAGACAGGGTGGTTTAATATCAGTTACTACGATCTGTTTCACGGCGATATTTCTCAATAACCGCCTGATCCGTGGCATTTAATTAAAATCATTATTGAATTCTTTGCCTTATTTAGTCTGACCTGCCTATGTTGATTACCTGTCCCTCAAATTTTTATTAATCTGACCTGTCAACATTATATACCTGTCCCAAATTTTGGGCCCAGGTTTTGCTAGGTTTTGTTAAAAGATTTTCAACGCGAGTATTTGAAAGCAATGGGTGTCTCGGATGAAGTCTTCACCGTGCCGTAAGTAGTCGGAAATCAGGGTTGAAAACAGATATAAACCGATAAATATTCAAATAACCATATTAAAGGGTGCGGAATGTACGAACCAACATTATTGAGCGCTTAAATAAAGAGTTTAAACGAAGAACCAAACCGATGGAAATCGTTGCGAGAGAAAGAGCCTGCTATACGCTCCTTGCTGTTATTTGTTTAAAGATGGAGGCCCATTGGCAATCAAACCCGATAGGGAAAGTGCGTAACAACTTGCCATTCTTTAAGAAATCGGCCTTTTTGAATTTTACACAAAATACTTGACACTACCATTAAAATAGTTAATAAATGTAACCAGATACTGACTGGGCATGTGAGATCATGCCGCCATTTCTCGGCGGTATCTAATAATTTATTTCTACCTGCCCTTATATACCAATTAAACCTGACCATGGCTGCTTTTCGATGAAACCAGAAAACCTTCGTCAAACAGAAACGACCGGACCTTCTCCGGTTCGGCGGCGTTTGGTAAAAGTACTGGCCACTGCTGGGATTGCAGGGCCTGGAATGCTGCTCCTCCCCGAAAGTTGGGTGACGCCCATCATCAGGTTTATCAACCTGCCAGTCCATGCCCAGACATCCACTCCCGACAGATTACGGTTCCATTTTGAGTTAATTAACCAACCCCTAACCGGCGAAGTGGTTTCCTTAACGCAGAACGGAACATCCGGCCTTCTTGTTCTTCGTCCCGGCCAGGCACTGCCTTCTCCAATCTGCCAACAGGCCTTTGCCTTTGTAGGCGGCGGCTATGCGATTTCGGTGGTGGGTGGCCAGCCCTCAACAGATATCCGCGTCACGGTCATCGGGACGGCAGAAAACTGGCATCCTGGCGTTACAGAATGCGGCGGGGTAGAGATGTTAACAATGGTCGGTGGCCCATTTAATGGCTGCTATGCCACAGACGACCCGGTTCGCTACACAATTACCAACGGAAATGCCGCATCATATACCGGGGATGCACCCGTTGCCTACCACGTCAGGCCGTGCGCCCAAGGGTGCCAAAACGTGGCCGATGGTATCGCCGGAACGATCACCATCCGTGATGACAGTGGCGAAATACCGACCCTGACAATTACGGTGAGGATGCAGGGTAGCTGTATTTGATTTTTTGAGTAATTTGATAAAAAATCAGGGGTCAGATCATATTCGAGAGTCGTTTGAGAGAATATATACCGGACAGCCCGTTGGCAAATTGGGGGCGGATCGGATGCGCCGGGATAAACCGGCATAGGGTAGGGGTTGCAAGTGCCCTACATGAAAGGAGAAGCTGCTCCATCATGGCCCCGAGTCGTGCGCGGGCGGCCGTGAGGTTGCGCGTGAAGCGTTGGCAGGGGAAAGCGCAGGCCAGCTATTGAGCTCAGAAATCACCCTTTTGGGGTGCCGACCTATTGGTCCGAAAGGTAAGGCAATACGGTGTTCGGCGTTATGCAGCGAGCCGCTCACCGACCCCACGGAGTCTAAGACCCTGAGCATGCGTGGACGCTCTATGTTCGAGAACCGGGAGATCTCATTGGTAGCCGTCAGGCAACAGCCCGGCGGATCGGTCAGGGAAGGCCTGTGGCCATAATCCTGATATGCAAGCTAATGAGAAGTCAGACATCGTAATAGTACCGAAGAAGGCACCGAACAATATTTGGGTAAGCAAATAGCGGAGGTGCTGGAGGGAAGGCCGATGACCAAGGGAAATCCTGAAAAGCTGACTGCGACCTGCACGCGGAGGCAGGGGGAAGCATTGAACAGACTCGACAGGATACGTGAAGCAGCAAGAAGGGATAAAAACCTCCGTTTCACCAGTTTGATGCATCATATCACGGTGGATCTTCTTAGGGATAGCTTCGACGCGCTGAAGCGCGATGCAGCCCCTGGGATAGATAATGTGACATGGCGACAATATGGTGAGGAACTGGAGACCCACTTACCGGATCTCCACGAGCGGGTACAAAGTGGCAGATACCGCGCAAAGCCCTCGAAGCGGATCTGGATACCCAAATCGGACGGTCGACAACGGCCGATCGGCATCGCGGCACTGGAGGACAAAATAGTCCAACAGGCGGTGGTTCGGGTGTTAAATCAGATTTTCGAAGAAGACTTTCTGGGGTTCAGCTACGGTTTTCGTCCAGGACGCAACCAGCACAATGCGCTGGATGCATTGTGGGTGGGAATCACGCAACGGAAGGTA
Organism: Deltaproteobacteria bacterium; assembly: GCA_003973265.1. Taxonomy (GTDB): domain Bacteria; phylum Desulfobacterota; class Desulfobacteria; order Desulfobacterales; family QNYZ01; genus QNYZ01. The sequence goes on from QNYZ01000112.1 coordinate 4,150, forward strand.
AATTGGGTGCTTGATGCGGATATTCGCAGTTTTTACGATACCATTGATCATAGATGGCTGGTGAAATTTGTGGAGCATCGCATCGCAGATCCCCGACTGCTCCGCCTGATCCGGAAGTGGCTCAGGGCGGGAGTATCGGAGAATGGACAATGGTCAAAGACGGAGGTCGGAACGCCTCAGGGGTCGGTTATTTCTCCTGTATTGGCAAACATCTACCTGCATTATGTCTTAGACCTGTGGGTAAGAAACTGGCGAAAAAGTGCTCAGGGGGATGTGATCATCGTTCGCTATGCGGATGATTGGGTAATGGGGTTTCAGTATCGAAAGGAAGCCAAACGTTTTCTGCACGAATTGCAAGGGCGTATGGCAAGATTTGGACTGGAACCGCACCCGGAGAAGACCCGTCTCGTCGAATTCGGACGATTTGCATCCGCAAACCGGTCCAAACGAGGAGAGGGGAAGCCGGAATGCTTTGATTTTCTGGGATTTACGCATATTTGTGCGAGGACCAGAAAAGGTAAGCGGTTCACAATACGGCGGAAGACAATCGCCAAACGTCTGCGGGCAAAGGTGAAGAAAGTGAAGGTGGAAATTCTTCGTCGACGGCATGAGCCAATCCCCGCGCAGGGGAAGTGGCTACGTTCCGTGGTACAAGGCCACCTGAATTACTATGCCGTGCCCGGCAACAAACAGTCAATAGACGCCTTTCGAACAGAGATTATGAGGGGATGGTTTAAGGCGCTAAGGCGCAGAAGCCAAAAGGCCCGTAATCTAACGTGGGAAAGGTTCAAGCGGCTGGTGAGGACATGGCTACCCACGTCAAGAGTAAAGCACCCATACCCGAACCAACGACTTTGCGTTACTAACCCAAGGTAGGAGCCGTATGAATTAATGTTTCACGTACGGATCTGTGCGGGGGGTGCCGGGTAACTGGCATTCCTACCGCGATAAGCAAACCTATTGAAATAAAAGAAAAATTGTTATAAAGATGGGGTAAAAAGCTATCTATATTGCAATTTTTAGGGTTAAAAACAGCGATATAGGCGTATTTTATG
>QNYZ01000062.1 GCA_003973265.1 Deltaproteobacteria bacterium
GATCGTATACCAGGTGTTGGCGGCCAACGGATCGTTGGCATGGATGTCGTCGATGAATTCACCGCAGAGGGATGTGGGGCAATAGATGTGCAATTGATTGGAAAGGTCGAAATAAGGCCACAAATAGCTATTGTTGGTGCGCAGCACGGGTCCCAACTGAGTGACCGCTTCTTCAAGGCGCACTGCATATTGTACCGTTAACTGGCTCTGTTGGGAAGGCAACTCATAGGTGGCGGAGCATTCGGGCCAGTTCCATGTCAAAAGGCGACACCCCGGTTTTGCCGTCCAGAAGCAGGATGATCACGTCGGCATCTTCGATAGCTTCTTCAACCTGGGTTTGAATCTGCCCGGCAAAACCGTCTTCGTCATCTGCCAGGATACCGCCGGTATCGACCAGTGTAAAGGTCTGGCCGTTCCAGGTGGCATCGCCATAGTGACGGTCACGGGTGACACCCGGCATGTCATCGACAATGGCATCCCGGCGACGGGTCAGGCGGTTGAACAGGGTCGATTTGCCCACGTTGGGGCGACCGACAATGGCAACAATAGGATTCATTAATTTATTTTTTCCAGCGTATTGAGTACCTGGTTGCAGATTCCCGGCGTGGTAACGAGCAGATGTTCGGAGATCCGGCCGCCGTCCAAATATTCGTTGAGAAAAAATTCGGTGCCGTCCATTTTATAGATTTTACCGCCGGCGGCTTCGATGATGACGCGGGCCGCTGCCAGGCCCTGGTACGATTCATTGGCGATAATGGCCGCATCGGCCCGTCCCTGGGCCACGTAACAGATGTGGGCGGTGGTGCATCCCATGTTCCGGATCTTGCCGGGAAACGTCGTCCGGTATTGCTGGTGAAATCGGGAGTAGGTCAACAGCACGCTTTCGTTGCTGATGCTGTCGATCAGTGCCGTATTGATCACCTGGTCTCCCCGATAGGTTTTTCGTCCGGCCAGGGCTTGAAATTCGTCACCGGTGGCCGGCAGGTAGATCACGCCGTAAACAGGCCAGAAATTTTCCACCAGGGCGATGGATGTCCCCCAGATGGGAATACCGGCCTGAACATTGGCCACGCCGTCCAGGGGGTCAAAGATCCATAAATACCGTTTGCCGCCATGGGTATACCCTTCCTTTAGCGGACCGCCACGAAAAATCTGGTGGCCCGGAAACCGGGCGGTCAATTCATCCCGGAAAGAGTCCATCAACCGCAGTTCGGTTTCGGTAATCAGTCCTTCGTCAAATTTGGTGTCCGGCTGCCCCTTGCCATAATAGGTCAGCGCTTTTCGACCGGCCTTGCGAACCATCTCCAATGCAAACTCAGATAATTCCTCGATTGGGTATTTTCTGTCAGACAAAATGCTTTCTCCTTTCAGAAATATCAAATGGTTGATTGGATATGTTAAAGTTTACCATGAATAACAGGCCAAGCCTGTTTTGTGGCTGCTCTATAATGCGTCACTCTCAGGCAGACAGGCGGCTGGCCTCGGTCCGGTGCCATTGCCAGGCCGTTTCGATGATGGTCTTCAGGTTTTCGTACCGGGGTCGCCAGTTCAGTTCCTTCCTGATTTTTTCGGATCCGGCCACCAAAACGGCCGGGTCGCCGGCCCGTCGGCCCGTCTCTTTGACCGGGATGGAATGCCCGGTGATGCGGCGTGCCAGTGTAATGACTTCGCGGACCGAGTATCCCTTGCTGTTGCCCAGATTATACCGGGTGCTGTCGCCATTATTCAGTAACACTTCCAGCGCCAGCAGATGGGCCCTGGCCAGATCGGAGACGTGGATATAATCCCTCAGACAGGTGCCGTCCGGCGTCGGGTAATCGGTGCCGAAGATGTTGATATTTTCCCGCTCACCCGTGGCGACCTTGAGCACCAGGGGAATCAGATGGGTTTCCGGATCGTGGCGTTCGCCGATGCGTCCGCTTTCATCGGCGCCGGCAGCGTTAAAATAGCGCAGGCAGATGCTCTTGATTCCGTGGGCCGTATCGCAATCGGCCAGCATCCGTTCCACGGTTTTTTTGGTGACCCCGTAAGGGTTGGCAGGATGTAACGGGTGGGCTTCGGTAATGGGGGTTGTTTCCGGTTCCCCATAGACCGCGGCTGTGGAAGAAAAAATGAAGCGGCGGACATGGTGACGGACCATGGCATCGATCAATTCCACGGTGGCGGCGATATTGTTGCGGTAATAGATCAGCGGGGCGGTCACCGATTCACCCACCTGGGAATGGGCGGCAAAATGCATGACTGCATCAATCCGGTGATCGGTGAACAGGCGGTCCAGCAGATCGGCATCATGTGCGCTGCCCTGGATAAACGTTCCGCCGCTCACCAGATCGCGGTGGCCCCGGGAAAGATCGTCGAGAATGACGACGTCATGGCTGGTTTCCAACAGGGCCTTGACCATGTGGGACCCGATATATCCTGCGCCGCCCACAACCAGAACGGTAACTCCCATCAGGCCGCCACCTGCGCGAAGACATCCCGGGCCGCGGAAAGGGTCTGCTCGATGGCCGCCTCGTCGTGGGCTGTGGAAACAAAACCGGCTTCGAATTGCGAGGGCGCCAGGTAGATGCCTTTATCGCGCATCCCTTTATAATACGCCGTAAACATCGCCAGGTCACATGATTTGGCGGATGTGAAATCGACAACCGGTTCGTCGGAAAAGAAGAGGCCGAACATGGAGCCGATGCTGGTGGTCTGTATCTTGATACCGGCCTGTTGAGCGGCCTGTCCGAGCCCGGCCACCAGGTGCCGGGTGGATTCTTCCAGATCGTCGTAGCAGCCGGGAGCATTTAATTGTTTCAGGGTTTCGATACCGGCGGCCATGGCCACCGGATTGCCCGACAATGTCCCCGCCTGGTAAACCGGTCCCTCGGGTGCAATATGGGACATGATATCCCTGCGGCCGCCATAGGCCCCGACCGGCAGGCCGCCGCCGATTACCTTACCCAGCGTGGTGAGGTCCGGCGTGATGTTGTACAGGGCCTGGGCCCCGCCATGGGCCACTCTGAAACCGGTCATCACCTCGTCGAAGATCAGAACCGTGCCTGTCTGTTCGGTGATCCGGCGCAACCCGTCGAGAAATCCATCCGCCGGAGGGATCATCCCCATATTTCCGGCAACAGGTTCAACGATGACACCGGCAGTCTGATCTCCTTCAGCATTCATGACCTTTTCGAAGGTGTCCAGGTCGTTAAAGGGCAGGGAACGGGTCAGGGCCGCAAATCCTTCGGGAACGCCGGGGCTGCCCGGAATACCGAGGGTGGCCACGCCGGAACCGGCTTCGACCAGCAGGGTATCGGCATGGCCATGGTAGCATCCGTCAAATTTGATGATCCGGTCCCGGCCGGTAAATCCCCGGGCCAGGCGGATGGCGCTCATGGTCGCCTCGGTGCCGGAATTGACCATGCGGACCATGTCGATGGCCGGTATGGCCGCCATGATCAGTTCGGCCAGTTCGGTTTCCAGATCGGTGGGTGCGCCAAAGCTCGTCCCCCGCTGCAGCACGGCTTCTATCGCCTGAATCACGGCAGGATGACGATGACCGAGGATGAGCGGGCCCCAGGAGCCGATATAATCGATATATTCGTTGCCGTCGGCGTCGGTGATCCGGCATCCGTCGCCGCTGTGGATGAAAAGCGGATCGGTTTCCACGGATTTGCAGGCCCGTACCGGGCTGTTGACACCGCCCGGTGTCACTTTTCGGGCCTGGGTAAACAGGTGGTGCGACTTGACTGAGTTCATATGGATTTGCCCTTTCAACATTGATAGCAATATGATTGTATGAAAATAGCAGAGGTGGCAGATCAGGTCAAGAAATGAGAGGTCGCGATGCAAAAATATCAGCGGGATGCCGGGCGGCTGTTGAAATTGCTGGTCTATATACTGGGGCGCCGGCCCGATGAATTCGGGCTGGTACCGGATCGCGACGGGTATGTAAGGTGCAAGGACCTGGTGAAGGCGATTGGTGAAGAAGACGGCTGGCGACATGTGCGGATATCGCATATCGACCAGCTTTTTCTCACTCTCAGTGATCCGCCGCTGGAGCGTCGGGAGGGCCTGATCCGGGTCCGGGACCGTGAAAAATTACCCGCTCAGACAGCGGCGGCACATCCACCTGCGCTGCTTTACACCTGCGTGCGAAAACGCGCGTACCCGGTCGTATGTGAAAAAGGGATCCGGGGAATGGGAGACGGCCGGGTCGTGCTGTCAACGGGTCGCCCGATGGCCGAGCGGATAGGCAGGCGTTTTGATCGCAACGCCGTGCTGCTGACCGTCCATGCCGAATCGTGTCAGGCAAGGGGGGTTTTACTCTTCAGGGCCGGAGCGGATCTGTTCTGGACCGGCAGTGTTATTCCAAAGGGATGCTTTTCCGGGCCGCCGCTGCCCGAAGAAAAGCCGGCTGCCAGGAAGAAAGCCGTCCATCCGGAGGCGCCGCCCGCACCGGGCAGCTTTATTCTGGATCCATTTGCGGAAAAAGCGATCAGCCGGGGAAGAAAACCACCCGGGGCGGGGCGGGATGGATACCTGAAAGGAAAGGGTCGAAAGAAAAACAGACGCAAGCGCCAGCCGCCCCCATGGCGGGCATAATTGGTAAGAAAAATCGATTGACATCCGCAGGGCAACTTGTTAGACACGAATCGAATTTGTGATTATTGAATTTGATCGGTATGGGCCGTTAGCTCAACCAGGCAGAGCAGCTGACTCTTAATCAGAAGGTTGAAGGTTCGATTCCTTCACGGCCCACCAAAACACCATCCAGTAACATCCAGCAAAATCCAAAAAACCCTTAATTTGGTAATGTTTTAGGGCTTTTTAGTCTTAATTGGTCCAATAACGTCTATTGACAGCCACAAAAATTTACGATACCGATTACGATACTTTTACGACATCAAGCCCAAAAACATACGAAAGGTATCGTAAATATGCTTACCGATTCAGCTGTAAAAGGCGCTAAGGCGAAAGCCAAGGCGTATCATTTGACCGATGGCCAAG
>QNYZ01000031.1 GCA_003973265.1 Deltaproteobacteria bacterium
TTCACCGCCCCAACCCACCCAACAAACCCAATCACCCGGCAAACGGCCACTGTCCTCTGGAACCGGTCGATCACGCCGGCGGTTTTCCGGATCGGCCTCTCCTGCCAGACCGGGTATGCCCATGCCATTGCCGGGCAGTTCGTGATGGTACGCCCGGCCGGTCAGGTCACCCCGCTGCTGGGACGCCCTTTCTCCATCTATTCCCTGGTTCGAAACAGCGGAGAGGTCACCGGCATCGAGCTGCTGATAAAAGTGGCAGGGAAGGGGACCGGTCGCCTGTCGGGATTAAAGGAAGGCGCCCCGGTATCGCTGCTGGGGCCGCTGGGAAACGGGTTTGATATCCATCTCAACGATGACCGGGCTTTTCTGGTGGCTGGCGGTATCGGCGTGGCGCCACTGGTTTTTTTAGCCGAGACAATGATCGCCGGTGGCTTTCCGGCCCGGCAATGCGAGCTGTTTTTCGGCGGCCGGTCAGCGGATGATCTGCAGGGCTGTGATCGCTTAAGCCGGATGGATATGCCGGTCCACCGGGTAACCGAAGATGGCAGTGCCGGGAAAACGGGCCGGGTCACATCCCGGGTGACGGAAATTATGACGGTGCGCCGTCCGGATCGGATCTATGCCTGCGGCCCCTGGGCCATGCTGGGTGCGCTGGCCGGTATTGCAGAATCTGCCGGAATTCCCTGCCAGGTTTCCGTTGAAACGATGATGGGGTGCGGGATGGGGGTATGTCTGAGCTGCGTGGTTCATACCCGTGATCCGGCCGTTCCTTACCGGCACGTGTGCACGGACGGCCCGGTGATGGACAGCCGGTTGATCCAGTTTTGACATGCCCCGGGCTCGACCCTTGCGTTGAAATCCGGTTTTTTTGATTTGACTTGCCGCAGCTCACATGGTACACCGTCTGCGACTGATACGATTTCGGCTTGACGCTGGTACGATTTCGGCTTGACGCAGGCCAGATATGGGTTGACATGAAAAAAGAGACCCGTCGCTCTGTAAAAGAGATGGCGTATTTCAGCAGTATCGGGCTGAGCATCGCCCTGTCGATTTTTATCGGCCTGGGAATCGGCGTCTACCTGGACAACCGGTTTGATACCGCCCCCTGGCTGACTTTCATCGGCCTGGGCATGGGAATTGCCGCCGGGTATCGTAATATCGGTCTGGCCATCCGGAAAAGCAGAAAGTTTTAACCTGATCCAAATTTTCAACCTGATCCATGTAATCAGGTGACGGTGGTGAAAGTTGAAGATCGAAAAACGTCTCATTCGATTTATCACCCGCATGAACTGGGCGCTGCTCATTCTGTCCAGTATCGTCGGCTTTGCCCTGTCGTCTCCTGCCTTTGCCAGAGGGATCGTTTTGGGCGGGCTGATCGTTACCATTAATTTCCATCTGCTTTCCAGAACATTGCACCGATCTCTGACACCGCCATACGTGGCCTCTACCAGCGTGATTTTAGTAAAATACTATATCCGGTTTATTTTCAGCGGTGTTATTATATTTTTCCTGATTACCCGTCAGGTGGTGAACCCGTTGGGATTAATCGTAGGCTTGTCGGTCGTAGTTGCCAGCATGATGCTGGCAGCGTTCTTGGAAATGTCTAAACTCAACACCGAGGAGGCGGTTTAAGGTGGAGCATCCCTATCTTTTTTTCGTTAAATTGTTCGAGGCCATTGGTCTGGGCGGATTTGCCCATGAATACCCCCACGTGATTTATACCTGGGTCGTCATGGTGATCCTGATCGGCGGTGGCTTTTTGGCCGTAAAGGGCCTGTCGCTGGTTCCCACAAAAGGGCAGAACTTTTTTGAGATCATTATCTCCGGGATGGAAGAATTCATGGTGGATATTACCGGGGAGGAGGGACGCTGGCTGCTGCCGTTGACCGCCACGATCTTTATTTATATCCTGGCGGCGAACCTGATGGGCCTGATACCCGGGTTTTATCCCCCCACGGCAAGCCTTAACACCACCCTGGCCTGTGCCCTGATTGTGGTGGTTTTTACCCATGTTATTGGAATAAAGTACCATGGCGTCAAATATATTAAGCATTTTCTCGGCCCGGTCTGGTGGATGATTCCCATTATTCTGCCCATTGAAATCATCGGCCACCTGGCCCGGGTGCTTTCCCTTTCTTTCCGGCTTTTCGGAAACATGATGGGGCATGAACTGGTGCTGGGGATATTGCTTGCCCTGGCGGGATTATTTTTTGCGCCATTGCCGCTGATGGCGTTGGGCATTTTTGTGTCCCTGGTCCAGGCCTTTGTGTTCTTTTTATTGTCCATCATGTATTTCACCGGAGCCATGGAGGATGCCCATTAGGGAAAGGGAAAAGAGGAAGGGAAAAAAGAAAGGGTCCGGCCATTCAGGGCGTCGGGGGTCCAGGGGTAAGGAGATTAAGTGCGGTTCTCCGGCAGGGCCGCCGGGAAAATAACTTGAGAAGCCACTCCAGCTTATGGCTGGGGTTAATGGAAGAAGCCAACATATTATTAACTCACTATTAAAGGAGGTAGAGTAGCGTATGGAAGCTCAAGCGTTGCAGTTTTTTAGCGCCTGCGTGATCGCTGCCGGGTTCGGTGTCGGCATTGCGGCCTTGGGGTGCGGTATTGGACAGGGGTTCGGCGTACGGGGTGCTGTTGAAGGAATCGCAAGAAATCCCGAGTCATCTGGTAAAGTGACCGTCACCCTGCTTATTGGTCTGGCAATGATCGAATCTCTCTGTATTTATGCCCTGGTTGTTGCGCTGATTCTCATTTACGCGCATCCTCAGGCTGCTGCCATTGCGGGACTGTTTGCCCATTAATCAACGAATGTGATCCACAAAAGGGCCGTGCCGGGTTTTTCCGGTGCGGCTTTTTTGTTAGGGCGATGTCCTTCGGCTGGTTTCCATATTTCGCAACATAGATTGTCTGGAATGTGGAAAGAACAGACCCGTCACCATCCCTGCCTGCCCCTTTTCCTTTTGCGCTCTTTATCTGTTCTCATGCTCCTTTCAGGCATCCATCTTACCCGGGATCACGCCCGGCTGTTGAACCGGTACCCGATCCCGTGGGCCGTGGTAATCACCCGGGGCCGGGCCGGGTCGGGTTCCACCTTTTTCCGCAACATCGCGATATGCTGATCCAGGGTCCGGGTGGTCCCGTAATATTCGATCCCCCAGACGGCATTGAGCAGTTCATCCCGGCTGAGGACCGCATCGGGATTCTTCCTGAAATAATCGATCAGCTTTAATTCGCGTTCGGAAAGATCGAAAGATTGACCTTTGATCCGGGCGCGGTATTGGCGGCGGTCGATTTCGGCCGGACCGAATTGAAACCGGTCTTTTCCTTCCCCGGCATGCGACGGACCCCGGCGGGACCGCCTCAGCACCGCCCCGATACGGGCGAGCAGTTCACGGACACCGAACGGCTTGGTAATGTAGTCGTCCGCGCCGAGCTCCAGGCCCAATACCTTATCGATCTCCTCGCTTTTGGCGGTCAGCATGATGACCGGTACCTGCGCGTCCGTCTTCCGGATGGCCCGGCAGACATCATACCCGCTCATGGCCGGCATCATGATATCGAGCAGCACCAGGCCGAAGGCACCGGATCTGAAGATCTCAAGGGCTTCCTGCCCGTTTTTAGCCGGCACGGCCCGATACCCCTCGCTTTCAAGCGTATCGATCAGGCCATTGCGGATATGGGTATCATCTTCTGCGACCAGAATATTAATTATTTCCATGGGCCCATCCCGTCTGCTCTTTACGTCATTACCAACCGTCGACAATCAATCGTCATTCCAACCCCTTTTCCGGTTTCTCCGGATCGGAAATCACGATTTTAAAGCAACTTCCCCCGCCGGCACGCGCTTCGTATTCCAGGTCACCGCCCATGTCACGCATCAACCGCCGGGCTATGGACAGCCCCAGCCCGGACCCCGGATGATCGGCGGTCAAAGAATCGTTGCCCCGGTAAAACTTTTCAAAAATCCGCGGGCGGTCTCCGGCCGGGATACCGGGGCCGCGATCCATCACATCCAGCTGCCAGGCAAGAGTCGCCCGCTGAAGCACAAGGGCCAGCTCTCCGCCGCCGGCGGCGTATTTGACGGCATTGTCCACCAGGTTGAGCAATACCTGTTCCAGCACATCCCGGTCAAAAAGGATATGCGCCGATTCTTCCGGCAGCCGGAGCGATAGTGAAAGCCCTTCCTTTTCAATGGGCATCCGATGGGCGTCAATGAATTCTCCCAGGAAATCGCTCAGGCAGAACCGTTCCAGGCGGTACTTTTTCCGCCCCTGCTCCAGCCGGCTGAAGTCGAGCAGGTTATTGACCAGGCGGGCCAGCCGGCGGCTTTCATCAACGATGACCCGCAGGTAGTTTTTCCGTTTTTCTTCCGATGCCGCCCGGCCTTCCATGAGGAGTTCGGCATACATGCGGATGCTGGTCAAAGGGGTTTTCAACTCGTGGGAGACATTGGCCACGAAAGTCGTTTTGCGCCGGGCGTCCCGGCGGTTGCGTTCCGACTCGCGAAAAAGAAGAAACCCGCCAATGAGGAGTGCCGCCAGCACAAGGGCCACGAGAAGGCCGGAAATAATCAAAAACCCGCGCCCGGTGGCATGTCCAGCGCCGCCTCCGGTAAAATAGACGGCCACCTGCCAATGGGGGAGCTGTGGCGACAGGGATACGCTCAGGTCCGGGACCCGGTCTGGATCGAGCACATCGCCGGCAGACTGGTGCAGAATACGGCCGGTGCCATCCTTGAGGACATAGATGGCTTCACGCCCGTGTCCCTCGGGGAAATTGAGAGAAAAGTCCGGGATCAACCTTGAAAGGAGCGTCGACAATTCCAGCTCCAGCCCCCATACCAGGTCCCGGCCTGCCGGCCGCACCCACCCGATAATGTACAGCCGGTTGTCGGTGAACCATGGAATCCATCCGCCTTCAAAACGGG
>QNYZ01000095.1 GCA_003973265.1 Deltaproteobacteria bacterium
TTTTCAAATCCGTCCAGAGGGTGCCTTCTCCGGCATGAATAATATTCAACTTCAGATCCGGATTAAGGCTGTCGACAAAACGCCACATGGCATAGGCCCTGGAGTCGTTGAAAACCGCAGTCTTCAGGGCCAGACCATTAGCCCGTTCTTCGTCGACCTTCTGCAGGGCGGTTGCTTTGGCCCCACCGAGGACCCTCACCTTGTCAGCCTGGGACGGAATTGGGCGGAATTGGGGAATGCGGAATTGGGGACGGGCCAAGCAAACCTATTGTAATAAAAGAAAATTTGTTATAAAGATGGGGTAAAAGGCTATCTATATTGCAATTTTTAGGGTTAAAAACAGCGATATAGGCGTATTTTATGTGAGGGGTAGTTTGGCCTCTCCCCAATGTTTCCCAATGATCCTTAAAAACAACGGGCTTTTTTTCCGGCGCGGCAGTTGCAAATATTTGCGGATCATTTTACAAGGACTGTAGGGTCATACCATGCAGCGGTGTTGGCGGCCCTTTTCTTTCACCCGCAGGGTCCAGGCACGGTATTTGGTAACATGGATGGAATCTTTCTTATATTTGCGGCAACATCGACAATCGCTAAATTTATAGGTATATTTTCAGGAAGGTATCGAACGCATTGAGCCGGGCGGTTAAGGCTTGAACGGATCGGATTGAAAAGTCCGCCAGCCCCGTTGAATCCACCTCCGGTGGTCCGTTAAATCGGAATTCAACAGGGCAGGTCGACAATAGTCGAAAAATGGGTCGATATCACGATGACGCATGGAATTTCCCCCGCAAAATCATGCTTCATCATGAAATACCCGCTATTAAAAGGCAAATTGCGTTGACTGCGGGGTTTGAGGGTTAGGTTTCAGTCAAGACTATCATTTACAAACGTTGAAAAAGCGTAGACAATGTTAATACATAGACAAAGAAGGAGGAAGCTATGACTACAAAAGAAGAATTTTTAACAAAAGCACAGACAATAATTGATACACAACAAGCAAAGCTCGAACAACTAAAAGAGAAAGTCCAAGATGAGTCGGGTGAAGCCCTGGCCGAGATCAAGGAAGCTATAAGCAATCTTGAGCCAAAACTTGAACAAGCTAAGGCAAAAGTAAGTGAGATAGCAGATGCTGCTGATGACAAATGGAAAGACCTGAAAGAGACGCTTGAGGCGGGATGGGAAGAAGCAAGTAATCAACTTGAAGCGGGTTGGAATAATCTTACTGATTCAATAAAAAGTATGTTTTCGTAATCTATTTGCTTTTTCTATTTTCTGTGAATGTCTCTTCATGTAGAGATACATTAAGATAAGATTCAAAACAGTTTCGGGGAAATTATCAACAACATTTGTTTACCTGTTATGCTCGTATTCATGGCTTTGCTTGTTGCAGAATGTGATCAAGAAACGAAAAAAAAAGAATACAAGATACATCGAATGATCTATAACGAACAGCTACAGAAAAAATACACCGTATAGAAGAAGCTGTTTGTACATAGACTAAAGCAGAATGCTTAGCCAAAAAAGAAAAAAATGGGATTCAAGAAGCAGTAGAAACTGTGATGGATAAGGCGACTGAACTCAAAAACAAGGCAGACAATGATTAATTGTTATCAATTCTTTTAAGTAAAGGAGGCTCTATTATGGATATCACAGCGTTAGCTATATTTTTAGCTATAGGTGCAATTGCTGGCTGGTTAGCTGGTACTCTAATGAAAGGTGGAGGTTTTGGATTACTCGGAAATATTATTGTTGGCATCCTGGGTTCGGTTATAGGAGGCTTCGTCTTTAGTTTGATAGGTGTTTCAGCAGGTGGGTTAATAGGTTCTATAGTAACTGCAACCGTAGGAGCTGCATTGCTTTTATTTATTGTCAAATTAATTAAGAAAGCATAAAAACCTAACCTCTATATGGCCTGCGTTTGTCAAGAGATAATAGTATCCCATAGATCGGAAAATTCATGAAAATGCTATCACTATCCGTCTTAGAATCAGATTTCTTGACAAACCACGCGTTTGTTCCGACTTTCGGTTAAAGATGACCTGAAATCGCCCAGGTCATCTTTCCGGTAAGGATTTTTTGGGTTTATCCGGATTTGGCAATCAAGCGGTTCTATTTTCATGGCACTGAGCAGATAAGGTGTCCGTGCGGGAATGGGCCCCAAATTGCGCGTCGGAGCACGGACAGCTTATCTGCGTCGTCGCAATTTAGCATATTCATTTTGTCGGTCTTCCGGCAAGGCCATAACTAATATCAAAGCACTTCACCTGACCCGTAACTCGTCGGCGAATTTATGTGCAGATTCAGTTACATCGGCGTTAATAAAGTTTATCGGCAGCCCCAACGGCGTGCAGGTTATCTCAAACGATATACAAGAAAACGTAAGGAGGAGAATATGAGAAAATTTATTTCTGTTGTGGTGGCCATATCTGTCGTGCTTATAACGTTTCCAGGTATCTTGAATGCCAAAGAGGTGCTGGATGAACAATTCGGTCCGGGCGGATCAAAAGTGGAACTTGTAAAAGCAAGGGTAAGAAACAAGGTGCTCACCCTTGCTGTTCGATATATCCATCCCTGGGAAGCTAAATCACCTGAGGAAAGAAAAAAGATCAATATTCCACGTAAAGTGGAACTTACCCATCGCAAAATCCCGATAAAGTTCATGGTAAAAAGTGTCTTTTATATCGCCAACGGCAAAAGGTATTATGTGCTCAAGGACAAGAACGGGCAGTGGCTGGCATCACCTGTGGTAGGCGAATACATCGCCGACCCTGAACCTGAAAAAGGGAAAGTAAAGCCGCTGATCCTTGACGAGAACAATCCGGTCAGGGTGTTGTGGTTCAAGTTTCCCGCGCCTCCTGAAGGCGTTGATGGGGTAGAGTTCCAAATTCCCGGGGTTGCGCCCTTCGACGTGGAACTGAAACAATGAAAAAACTCTTTGTATGCCTGGGCATAACTATTTTATTTATTGCTATTACTCAAATCTCTGGGGCAAATGAGTGGAAAGCCCCTGAAGATTTCGAGCAGGCCCAAGAGGAAGCGGAACAAGCCGTTCAGAGGACAGGTTCCAATGGACCCAAGATAATTATGGTCGAAACCGATAGTGCCGTTCCGATTGAGGCCACCAGTGTCGACGTTCTTTCCCGAAAAGAGAATATCCAAAAACATGAAAAAGATATCCGGGGAGGCACCGGCGAATTAGACATTCATGCTGTTCCGCTTGAGCGGGCCATATCCGAACTCGGCGCAAAAACAACGGACACGGCCATCATTATCAACCTGAAAAGCGATGTACTTTTCGACTTTGACAAATGGAATATCAAGAAGGAAGCACTTTCAACTCTTGCTAAAGTCGCAGTGATTATAAAGAAAAAGGGCAAGGGGCCTACGCTTGTCGAAGGGTATACGGATTCCATGGGAAGCCTGGAATACAACCAGAAGTTATCTGAAAGACGTGCCGAAGCGGTAAAATCATGGTTCGTAAAAAGGTATGGCTTGAAACCGGAGATGTTCATTGTCAAAGGTTATGGTGAAACAAAACCTATCGCACCTAATACCAATAAAGACGGCAGTGACAATCCAGCGGGCAGGGCCAGGAATCGAAGGGTCACAATTACGATTCCATTTAAATAATTTGTATATCAATGGTATTCACCTGCCCCCAAGTACATAACGATTCTGGCAAAGCTGCTCGGTAATGCAAGCAATGCTTCCACATCCAAGCTTGTTGCTGAATCTGCCTGGGTCAGGTGATACCGGTTCGTTGAACTGAACCGCTCCGCGGAAAAAGCCCCGCCCAGCCATTTTGTTTCCCCCCTCCTGTTAAATTGCGTCCCATTTCATAATCGACATACAATACCTCCAGACCGGAATGACCATGGGGGACATTTCAAACGGGATCATTGGGGACCGGATCATTGGCGACGGGCCGAACTAACCCTCAAGAATGTATGTTAAAAGCATTCTTTTTCAGTCTATTTTTTGGCAATATCAGTGTTTTCAGGGCGAAAGTAGTATTATAGCTCGATTGTGATTCCCTCAACTCAAAACCATCTCCCGCATCCAGAATCGTACGACCTTTGGCCATGGATCCCATGGCACTTTTTATTCGATCGGTAAAACGCATGCTTCCCACAGCGATGCTTTCGGACCATCTGCCATCACGTTTAATGGAATTGTCCTTTGACATTTCATCTACCCATTGACGGTGAGCAGTTGAAAACGATCTGTAGTCCTTGAACCCTGCTAATTCCCGAAGCCTGTCGTAGGCGATAATAATATTTTTGCGCCGGGGTGACTGGATTTCAACATACCCGCCATATTGCCATTGCGACGGGTGGCTGACAACTCCGGCGCGAACCATATTTAAATCAACATAAACCAGACACCGTAAAAGATGTTCTCCAGACTCGATGGCGGTTGAATGATACCTGTCTGCCCAGAAGGCACCTTTCCGGTTCTTACGTCGATTATACGCTTGAGCCGTTCTACCCGCTACTAACCCCATCGCTTGCGGAATGACATTGTGATCGACATCGTCCTTGACGATCAAGTGGATATGATTCGAAGTAACGACATAGTTCAGCACAACAAGTCCGAATCGCCTTTTCGCTTCGAAAAGCCACTGAATCCAGCGATAGCGATCCCTTTTAAATCTCAGTAGGAATTCACGCTTGTGACATCTTTGGGTGATGTGCCAAATTTGACCAGGCACGTAATGTCGTTTCGCTCGTGCCATAAAATACGCCTATATCGCTGTTTTTAACCCTAAAAACTTCAATATAGATAGTTTTTTACCCCATTTCTATAACAATTTTTCTTTTATTACAATAGGTTTGCTTGGCCCGTCCCCAATTCGAGTCCTTTAGTTATATGTCCATTTTTACACCATTTTGTTTTAACCAATTT
>QNYZ01000010.1 GCA_003973265.1 Deltaproteobacteria bacterium
CCCCCCCCCCCCCCCCCCCCCCCCCCCCCCCCCCCGCCCACCCCCCCCGCGCCGCGGTCCGGCTGACTGCGGCACGATTTCGCGCCAGGTCCAGCAGGCTGTCCCGGCCGCTGCGGGAGGCCGGTTTTTTGCTGAGGCCCGCGGTTTTTTGTCTGGGCGGCGAAACGGTGGCGCCGGGCGGTACCCGTTGTGCGTCTGCCGCCGGGTCTTTCGTGGCCGGCGGCCACGCCTGGCGGCCATCAAACAGGCGGCTGTACCGCCGGATAAACCGATGTTCTTCCCGATTGGCGGCCATCCCCGGCGGCGGATAACGCAACCCGCCATGGGATGACCAGATAAAGACATTGCGAACAAGAGGATTCTGGCCGACCCACACGGGCAGGACCGCCGCCACGGTTTCCGGCGGTACATTTTTTAATGCCGACAGCAGGGTGTCTTCAACCACCTGAACGGTCTGTTTGAGTCCCCGGGCCACCGAACGCGCCCGGTCCAGGTGGGCGGCCCGGAAGGAATCATCCAGCCGGGCCTGTTCGTATTGGAGCAACCGGTAGGCCGCGCCTGCAATTACGAGGGTCGGTAAAAGCAGGAGCAGCCAGTATCGTAAAACGGAACGTGTCATTACATATCCATGATCCCCTGCCGCTGCCACCGATAGTTGCCGGCGGGCCAGCCGCCGGA
Organism: Deltaproteobacteria bacterium; assembly: GCA_003973265.1. Lineage (GTDB taxonomy): Bacteria > Desulfobacterota > Desulfobacteria > Desulfobacterales > QNYZ01 > QNYZ01. The sequence goes on from QNYZ01000010.1 coordinate 679, forward strand.
TCTTATTGGCTTTGCTGCTGTTGTTTCATCTGGTACGACTCGGTCCGGAGCACCTTGCGGGCCCGTTTGGACATTCCCGTCGATTCGATTTTATCCGCCTGGGCTTCTATCTCCTCGGCCTTTTTCAGCAGCCTGTCATCTTTTAATCTCTTACCGGAAGCTTTCAGCCGGCGAGCCGATTCTTTCAATGCCCGGGCCGCTTCTTTCGGGCGGCCATCATCGGACAGGGCGATGGCCTGCTCCTGGGCCACGGCATTGAGGTTCAGCTCGTACTCACGCTGAACAGCCGGGTTGGCCGACTGCTCGACTCTTGTATCATCACTGGTAAACCAGGCCACCAGGCGGTCGGAGGATATATCCTGGCGGTGGGTAAACGGATTCTGGTAAATGGTTTCGGCGTAGGCGATCTCGCGGGATTCACCATCGTTGCCCCCTGCAATTTCCACTTCCACCAGGGCATATTTTTCCTGGCTGCCGTAGAGCTGGTTGAGGCTGAATTCAACGGACCGGCCCCGAATCCGGCCGTCCCGGCCGATAATTCGCAACGGCCGGACGGTATCGGCCAGGTGAATAACGATTTGCACCTCCTGGGCCACCACGTTGAGGACATCGCCCAGCTCGGAGGAAAAAATCCGGGGTAAATCCGCACTGGACTCGACAAAATAGGTGTTCCCGTCACTGTTTTGCGACAGCCGGGTCATCAGGTCCTCATTATAATCGATTCCCACGCCCACCGTCGTAACCGAAATGCCCTCTTTAATCAAGGCAGCACCCAGTCGCCCCAGGTCTTCGGGAGTGTTCGGACCAACATTGGCCAGACCGTCCGACAGCAGGATGACCCGGTGAACAAACGCTTCGTTGACATATTTACGGACCTCGGCCGCGCCCTGGCTGACACCGCCGAACAGCGCCGTGTTTCCTCCGGCCCGGATCTGCCGGATCTGATCTTCAATAGCTGCCGGATGCCGTACCGATTGGGCCGGAATAATGGTATCCACCAGGTGGTTATACGCCACCAGGGAAAAAATATCTCCGGGGGTCAGCCGCCTCAGTGCCGTGATCGCCCCTTCCTTGGCCTTGGCCAGCTTTCGGCCGGACATCGACCCGGACCGATCCAGAACAATGGCCAGATTCACCGCGGGCCGTTTCCGACTGGCCGGTGACGGCGGCGCGTCCAGGGTAACTTTGAGAATCGCCCGTCGCGTCACATTGGCCGGCAGCACCTCCCGGTCCAGCTCAATCCGGCACTGGACTTTCCCATCCATGGTTTTGGCCGCGGCCGAAGGTATAAAACCACCGGCGATTGTCAAAACGATTCCGGCTATCGTCACCCCCCCTGCAAGTATTCTCTTTTTTAGTGCGGTTTTGTTCATTGATCTACCTCCATTGTCAATCGCGGCCAGATAAAATGAATGCGCCCGGCTGGCCAGGATCGTCTGCCCTGCCGCGAAAACGGGTCGGGATCCAGATGCCGTGATCCCGATCTATCATCACCGATGGGGGATGTTGTCACCACCGGGTAAAAGAATTGTAAAAAAAATGTAAACCGGGCGCCCCGCCTCGGCGGTTCCGCCGACGGTGGTATCCGGAAGATGGGTGCCAGGTGCGCTGACAACCGCCCAATTAAATAGAAATTGAATCATGCAACATTCGCAGGCATCAATTTCTCGGGCAGCTCAATGTTCATGTGGATCTCCCCATGAGGTCCAGCGGGCTTTTCACCCCCCGGCCGCCCCGGTTGAGCACATGGGTGTAAATCATGGTCGTGGACAGATCCGCATGTCCCAGCAGCTCCTGGACGGTGCGGATATCATACCCGTTTTCAAGCAGGTGGGTGGCAAAGCTGTGACGCAGGGCGTGGCAATTGACCTTTTTGGTAATCCCGGCCCGATCGGCGGCCTTCTTAACGGCTTTCTGCAACCCGTTTTCATGGATATGATGGCGGCGGACAGCCCCGCTGCGCGGATCCACGGAGAGCCGGCCGCTGGGAAATACATACTGCCAGCGCCATTCTCCGGCCGCATGGGGATATTTCCGGGCAAGGGCTTCAGGTAGAAAGACCTCCCCCAGTCCCTTTGCACGGTCCGCCTGGTGAATCGCCCTCGCCTCGTCGAGCTGGGCCTTGATATCTGCGATCAGGCGTTCCGGCAGCGGCACCACCCGGTCTTTTTTCCCCTTGCCGTTCCGAATCGTGATCTGCCGGTATTCAAAATCGATATCCTGAACCCGCAGCCGGACGCAATCCATCAGGCGCATCCCGGTACCGTATAACAAAGACGCCATCAGATGAAAGCGGCCGGTCATTGCGGTCAGCAGACGCTGCACTTCCCCCTGTGAAAGGACCACGGGTAACCTTTTCGGGCGCTTGGCACGGATAAATACGCCCATGTCGCCCAACGGCTGTTTCAGGACCTGGTCATAGAAAAAAACCAGTGCGTTCAAAGCCTGGTTCTGGGTGCTGGCCGCGACATTTCGATGAACAGCCAGGTGCTGTAAAAAGGTGACGACCTCATCGCCCCCCAGGCTGCGCGGGTCCCGGTTGCCATTGTAACGGATAAACCGGGCTGCCCACGATTCGTACGCCTGTTCCGTACGGATGGAATATCCCCGTTGCCGGATTTCGATCAATAATTTTTTCAGGGTATCCCGATGCCGACGGCGAACCTCTGATAATTGGGAATTGGACCGTTCGGCCAGCCTGTCAATTGTTTTTTCCGCCGGCACCTCCCGCGCGATCGTGGGATGATTGTCCCCCAGGGGTGCCGATGTCAGCCAATGCTGCCAATCGACTTCATTGAGCCATGCGACGTTCAGCATCGCAAATAAATTACGTATAGCATCGACAACCTGGCAAAATTGCCAGTCCTGAATTTTAGGGTTTTCAGCCTGGTTTGCAAGGTACCGTTCCACATCCTCAGGGCGGTGCAGCGCCAGGCGTTTATCCTTAAAATAATGGATATAATGTTCAATTCGAATGACGTACCAGCGGGCCGCGGACGGTTTGA
>QNYZ01000003.1 GCA_003973265.1 Deltaproteobacteria bacterium
AAAGATGTGGCGGTTATGCGCTGGCATTTAGCCGATGCGAATTGGCGGCTCGACGGCATGACTCTAAGCTGCTCGAATATGAGTATAGAAGTTTTATCGGATTGTGAAACTGGAATATCTCTGGTGCAATTGCCGGAGTCGCGTTACTATATGGAACAGCACCTGATGCCGGTTATGGAGATAAAGTGTTTAAACGCCGGAAAAATAAGGACGGTTATCTGTTTTAAAGCTTGAAATTTAATTGTATGAAAATTCTCTACTTCCATCAGCATTTCTCCACTCCCGCCGGCTCTACCGGAACCCGCTCATACGAAATGGCTAAAGCCCTGGTTGAAGCCGGCCATGAAGTAACCATGATATGCGGTAATTATCATGGGGGGGTGACTGGTTTGAGTGGCTCTTTTCAAAAAGGGAAAAGAGTGGGAATGGTTGATGGCATCAGGGTTGTGGAACTGGAGCTGGCTTACTCAAATTATCAGAGCTTTTTAAAGCGAAGTTTAATCTTTCTTGGTTTTGCAATACGCAGTATCGCTATTGCACTGCGGGATTCCTGCGATCTAATCATTGCTACCAGCACACCGCTGACTGCCGGGTTACCAGGTATCTTTGCGCGGTGGTTACAAAAAAAGCGTTTTGTTTTCGAAGTAAGAGATTTATGGCCTGAGCTACCTAAAGAAATGGGCGTCATTACGAATCCAGTAATTCTTGGAATGCTGTCTTTTTTAGAATGGGTATCATATCACTCCGCCCATTCCTGTATTGGTCTGTCACCAGGAATTGTTAAAGGAATCAAGAAACGTTCTCGGCGTGGGCTACCGATAACCATGATTCCAAATGGATGTGATTTTGAATTATTTTACGATAATGGCATTAAGCCGCTTCGGCCTGCTGGCGTAGATGAAAGGGATTTCATGGCCGTTTTTACAGGTACCCATGGAATTGCAAATGGGCTTGATGCGGTGATTGATGCCGCAGAGGTGATTAAACAGCGATATCGCAGGGATATAAAATTTGTATTTATTGGCGATGGTAGATTAAAGGATAGACTCCGTAATGATGCTAAGCGTAAAAAACTGGATAATTGTATATTTCTGGATCCAGTCCCTAAGGGGCAACTTGTATCATACATGAAAGGTGCCAATATTGGTTTAATGATCCTTGCCGATATTCCCGCATTTTACTATGGAACTTCTCCTAATAAATTTTTCGATTATCTTTCAGTTGGACTCCCGGTTCTGAATAATTATCATGGCTGGCTGGCTGAAATGATAAAGAAATTTGGTTTTGGTTATTCGGTCGAACCCGGCAACGCCGATTCGTTTGCTGATGCCCTTGAAGATGCTGCTGACCAACCTGAAAAATTAAAACAAATGAGTAGCATGTCAAAAAAAACGGGCCAGAGATTATTTGACAGGAAAAAACTGGCTGTAAAATTTGTCACATGGATTGAAGAGACTGAAGAAAATAAATGAGACGGTCAAGATAAAGCGTTTTTTTGACCTTTACGTTTTAATGGCAGGGGCAATTGTATTTTTACCAATACTGGCCTGCACGGCACTATTGGTAAAGTTAAAAATCGGGAAACCGATTTTTTTTACTCAGAAGAGGCCTGGTCTACATGGAAAACCATTTTCTATTTATAAATTCAGAACAATGACCAATGAAAAAGATATGGACGGTAACTTACTACCGGATGATATAAGATTGGTACCATTTGGTATTTTTCTCCGGAATACGAGCCTTGATGAATTGCCAGAGTTATATAATGTATTCAAAGGGGAGATGAGTTTGGTTGGGCCAAGGCCTCTATTGCTGGAATATCTGAGTCTTTATACGCAAGAACAGTTTAGGCGTCATGAAGTGAAACCCGGCATTACCGGGTGGGCCCAGGTCAATGGAAGAAACAATCTGTCCTGGGAAGATAAGTTCAGGTTGGATGTCTGGTATGTGGATCATTGGTCGTTGGGGCTTGATATGAAGATTATTCTGCAGACAGTGGTCAGTATTTTCAAACGGGATGGGATCAACCAGCCCGGACAGGCGACTGCTGAAAAATTCAAGGGATCGGCGTGACATCAATGAATAGCAAAACACGGTTTGAGGATTGGCAATTTCCGGAGATAAAAGATGGCGTCCTTACAAAGTACCACTGGCTGGTGCAGAATCGGGATGGATTCAGACTCGGGTACAAGACCGATATCGGCGCATTTTCTTATATTAACGCCCGTTATGGCGTAACACTGGAAGATCAGGTCCAGATAGGCTCCCACTGTTCCATTTATTCGGTATCGACGATCGATGGCCGGAAGGGGCCGGTAGTCCTGAAGAAAAATTGCAGGGTCGGGTCGCATTCGACGATTATGCCGGGAGTCACAATCGGCGAAAATGCTGTCGTGGGTGCGCACAGTTATGTCACGCATGATATTCCGGCGAACGCCGTGGCATTCGGCGTCCCGGCGAAGGTGGTGAAAAATGCCAGGCAATGATCGGATTTTTCTTTCTCCGCCGCATATGAGCGGATTGGAGATGGCTTTTATCCGGGAAGCCTTTGAATCGAACTATATTGCCCCGGTCGGTTCCCAGATCGATGCCCTTGAAGAAGAGTTTTCCCGAAAAATCGGCGTACCTTATGCCGCAGCTGTCAGCTCGGGAACCGCCGCGCTTCATCTCGCATTGCGCTATGCCGGCATTGTTCCGGGCGATGAAGTGCTTTGCTCTACGTTTACGTTTGTTGCCAGTGCCAATCCAATCCTCTATCTGGGTGCTCGGCCGGTTTTTGTGGATTCGGAAGAACGAAGCTGGAATATGGATCCGAATGTGCTTGCCGATGGTCTAAAAAAGCGGGCGGCGACGAACCGCTTGCCCGGGGCCGTTGTGGTCGTTCATCTTTACGGTCAGATTGCTGATATAGATCCAATCCGGGAATGCTGCACACGGTACAGCATTCCGCTCATCGAAGATGCAGCGGAAGCGCTGGGGGCGACCTACAAAGGGCAGATACCGGGCGCTTTTGGCCTGGCCGGGATCTACTCCTTTAACGGTAATAAAATAATAACCGGTTCAAGTGGCGGCATGGTTGTCTCTGATGACCGCCAGCTGATCGACAAGATAAAATTCTGGGCGACCCAGGCCCGTGACCCCGTTGCGTATTACAGGCATTCGGAAATGGGATATAATTACCGGATGAGCAATGTGGTGGCGGCGATTGCCCGGGGGCAACTCAGTGTATTAGATGACCGGGTGCGTCGAAAACGCGAAATATTTTCAACCTACCAGGCACTTCTGGGAGATCTTCCCGGAGTGAGCTTTATGCCGGAAGCCGGATATGGCCGATCAAATCGCTGGCTGACATGGCCGGTCTGCGCGTGTTCGGTGTT
>QNYZ01000086.1 GCA_003973265.1 Deltaproteobacteria bacterium
ACCGCTTACGGTCAAACATGGCTGCAATCATTAAAAAGATACACGACCCCGTTACCAGGCCGATCGTCAGATGCGTTACGGCGGGATGGAGCGGGTGGGTATAACCAAGCCTGGCCAGACTGTCATAAATAAAATCAAACATGTAATTTCAGCCTTTCCATATAGCCGGCAGAAGAAAAAGATCACCGGCCCGTCTCCCCTGCCCGCTTAATTTTTAATGGGGTTTATTTTGGTCGTGTTGACCGATGAATTTACGAGCAACATCGTATCAAGGTGTACGGTGGCTTCAATTTCAGTTTACGGGGTATGGCCGAGAAATCCTGACAGGGTTGGCCATCATCCACGTGCCGGCGTCCGGGGCGCTGCAAACCATTTGGGCAGCGTTCGTGTCATCTGATTTTCTGGTTTAAGTGCGTTTTGGTCGGACCGGTGAGTTAGAACCTTACAGAATCTTCACTTTCAGGTGTATATATTTTTTCTAATTCATTTCGGATCAATGTTCGCAGTTCACGGGTGGCCCTCTCTTTTTTGGCTGCATCGCCGCTCAGCACGGCGTGTAAAAAAGAAGTACACTTGCGCTGGGCGCTGATATTCCATGCAGCCGTATACCCCGTTTTTCCGGACAGTTTACCCATGGCTGAAGGCGGGATCGGCATGACCTGACGGCCATGAGCCCAGTTGATGATGTGCGCATAAAAGATGAACACCCGGTCGATCAGTATATAAAGGAACTGAATATTCTCGTTGGGTCCCACGCGGATCTGGTGCCCGCCCAGGGCCATGCCGGCCACTTTTTTCTCGGCAAGCCGGCGGCCGCCGCCAAAGGCCGCCCATCCGGCACCGACGGCACCGCCGATGAGGGTAAAAAGACCAAACGTGAGACCATGGGCCGCAACGTCAACGGCGGCCCCAATCGTCCCTCCCGTAATTCCGGCCAGTGTGGCGAGCTGTTTACGTGACAGGCCCAGGACCTGCCATGTCTTTTCGTTGAACAGGTCCTGGTGGACGATTGACTGTGGCGGCAGATCGTAGTTAAAAATGTTATGTTTATAAAGCTTGCGAATCCGCTGATGTGCCGTTTTTTCTATCTTCCCCACCGCACGGATGTATTTTGCAAACAGCTTCTTTTTCAGTGATTCTTCATCGGCATCTTCCGCATGGTTCTTGGTAAGCGAAAATTCGAGACTCTCCGTCAGCATGGTTATAATGATCTCGGCGGTAAGGGTTTTGCGATGATCCCAGTCTTTTTTAAAAGCTGAAATGACGGTAGAGAGCGGGGCAATCCAGTCCTGGTCAATCCCTTTTAAACTCTCCAGCAGCGAGATTCGCTCCGCGTAGGTAGCCTGGTGGGCATTAAAAACGCGAATAGCGTTAAAATGCCGCCGAAATGCGGTTTTCCACTGGTCAAGGTATCGGGTGTCATCTTCCTTGCAGTTAATAATCGCCATGCGGGGGGCGCCCGTTAAACGCAGAATTTCCATTTCCGCTTTATCCATGCTGCGAAGGGGGCGGGAACCGTCCACAACATAAATGACGCCTGCACCCCGGGCAATGGGCGTCAATAGTTCACAATCCTGGGACAGGTCGGGGTCATCGGCGTGGATGTCGATAAACGCCTGAACAATCCGGTCATCGTATTCGGCATGGGCCTGCATCCATCGAAAGGTTTTTCTGGGATTTTGAAACCCGGGGGTATCGATAAACCGGATAATCTCCCGGCCATCAATGGTGACGGGAAAGGACTGGCACACAACGGTTTCACCCGGGGTCGGGCTGATGCGCACCCGGTCATTTTCAGCAAGGGTAGATACCACCGATGATTTTCCCTCGTTGGGATGTCCGACAATGGCAAAGGCCGGTGTCCTTTCAGGTATTTTCATGAACGAGCCTCTCCAGCCGCAGATACGGATCCCCCAGAGATGCCAGCCGCTCTTGCCAGGTCCGCCAGTTGGTCGGCGTCACAGGGGTAAAAATGGTATCCGGTTCAGGTTTGCCGATCAGCCCCACAATAATCGGCGTGTGATCGCCGAGGTGTTGACGCAATGCTTTGATAATCGCAACATCTTCCACAATCGGCGGCTGCCAGGCTTCCTGCAATATTAGAAGGTGGGTCCAGTCGTTTTTGTTTCGGGGCGGAATGACGAGTGCCGGGGAAAAAGTATCACCCGTATCTGTGCATCCCGTGCGGATTTTTTTCACGATGCGGCCGCCCAGGGTATGTGCCATAATCTGTTCCAGGTCCGGATCCGGACAATCGTCGAAAATATCATCGGGAACCAGGAGAATGAATTTTTTTTCGCCGCCTGGATTTTCGGTACCGGTATGCCCGGTTTCCGGCAGGACTGCGGATATCGCAGCCGTCCTGGATTCGACAGATGACCCAGATCGATCGCCAAATACGACCTGGGGCGTCGTCATTCGATCAAACAACTGGTCACAGGCACTCTGGGTGAAATTGATTTTACCCAGCAGATACCTCTGGGTTGCCCGGCCGAAGAAATACAACAGAAGCCGCGGCAGCAATCCATAGAACAGAACCGCAAAACAGAGAAACGGCCACCAGGCTACCAGATCAGGCGTGGAAAGATGATAAATGCCGTCTTTTAATATCAACCGACTGCCTTCGATCCGGGCCAGGCTTGGATAGGCCAGGTCCGGAGAGACCATCCAGGACCAGGGAACGGCCATCCATTTGACGATGGCATGGACGGCGGTAGCACTGACCTGCAGGGTCGATTGCCATCCAAACGCCATATCCGTGCCCAGAACCCGTAAAAGGGTGGCCCCCAGGATGCCCAGGTTGAACCCGATTCCAAAAAGCTGCGCCAGAATAAAAACCGGCCAGTAAAATAAAGAGCCATAAATCTGTTTCTTGCCCCGTACCAGGCCAAGAATGGCGGACAGATGCTCTCTCCGGGATCCAGAGATCGAACGGGTGACCTGTGGTTTAAACTTTCTCGACAGGTAGATGACGAGACGGCTGAGCAGCGAATAGATCATGGAAGAATAGAACAGCTGCGGCCGGATCATACGAATGATAAGCAGCCCGCCCAGCAGAAGCAGGAGCAGGATCTGGAGAAAAACGGTCATACCCAGATAGACGGATACATTTAACGGTGCTGTGCCGGTATACGTTAAAAGGGAAAAGGCAAGCCCCGCACCCGATAGCCCCCCCAGGAAAAAAAGACCATACCCGAGGAGACACAAGGCTTCTTCATAAGCTTCTCCCGGCAGGATTGCTTT
>QNYZ01000097.1 GCA_003973265.1 Deltaproteobacteria bacterium
AAGCCGGATATGGCCGATCAAATCGCTGGCTGACCTGCATTATCGTGAATGAAGATGTATCCGGAACGAATCGGGAAATCATACGACTCGCACTGGAAGCAGACCGGATTGAATCGCGGCCGCTCTGGAATCCCCTGCACTTACAGCCACTTTTTAAAGATGCTGAATATTGGGGGGGGGAAGTGTCACAAGGTCTCTTTAACAGCGGGCTGTGCCTGCCGTCGGGTACGGCGATGACGGAAAAAGAGATTATTCGGATTGCGGCTATCATCAGAAAATGCTGCATCGGTAACCGGGGCAGTTAATTTCAGAATAGAATACGGAACCTGATTTTCTAAAAGTTAAGGGTGATGAGATGTTGGGGTTGATGAGAAATAGAGCGGTCAATAGAAACCTGCTGTTCATTATGGGCACAGATGTTCTGCTGATCGTTACCGCTTTGTTGTCTGCCTACCTCGTGCGGTTTGATTTCGATATCCCGGGGCGGTTCCGGCCGTTGATTTTAAGAACCATACCCCTGGCCCTGGGCGTCAAGGTCGTTGTTTTTTACTATATGGGGCTCTACCGGGGGATGTGGCGTTATACGAGTATTGCGGATCTGTTCAGTATCATCAAGGCCGCCAGTCTGAGTACGTTGTTGATCATCGGTTTCCTCCTGCTGAGCACGAGATTTGTCGGTTTTTCGCGCTCGGTTGTTATTGTTGACTGGTGTTTTACGATCATTTTAATTTCGTCCTTTCGTCTGCTGATTCGGATCGTCTTTGTTCATCTGACCGAGAAAAAATCCCTGGCCGATACGATTCGGAAAGTATGGATACTGCTGAAGGGAAAAAATCCAGGGAAAAATAATCTGCTGATTATCGGGGCGGGTGATTGCGGTGAAAAGATTTATCGCGAGATACGGGACAATTTAGACCTCAAATATAATATCGTTGGATTTATTGATGATGATCGGAATAAAATCGGGAAAAAGATTCATGGTATATCGGTATTGGGACCGATCGATAACATTGCCTATATAGCACAGAAGCTGGAAGCGCAGGAATTATTGATTGCCATCTCATCTGCCACATCCAGGCAGATGAGATCCATTGTGGCCTCTTGCAAACAGAGCGGCCTGCCGTTTAAAACCGTCCCGGGAATGGGCGAGTTGATTAATGGCCGGGTGACGGTTAATGCCATCCGCGAAGTGGATTACAGAGACCTTCTTGGCCGGGATGTTGTCGAGCTGGATGAAAATGAAATTGGCGCCTACCTGGAAGGGCGGGTCGTTCTGGTGACGGGCGCCGGCGGGTCCATCGGTTCCGAGCTTTGCCGACAGATATGTCGGTTTCGCCCGGAAAAGATTGTTCTGTTTGAAAAAGCGGAGAGTCCTTTATTCTATATTGAGCTGGAGTTAAAAAACAAGTTTCAGAATATTCACATCGTTCCGCTTCTTTCGGATATCCAGAACCGGTGCCACCTGGAAAAGGCGTTTGATGATTATCAGCCCGCAGTTGTTTTTCACGCGGCGGCGTATAAACATGTTCCCATGCTGGAAATACAACCCTGGCGGGCCATTGAAAATAACATACTTGGTACTTGTAATGTTATCGATGCCGCTCAACGGTTCAAGGTTGATCGCTTTGTTTTTGTGTCAACCGACAAGGCTGTCAGGCCGGCAAACGTAATGGGCGCATCAAAAAGAGTGGCCGAAATGCTGGTGCAGGGCTGCTGCAACAATGATTCTGTAGATTCGCGTTATATGGTTGTTCGATTCGGTAACGTGGTGGGCAGTATCGGCAGTGTCGTCCCTCTTTTTAAAGAGCAGATCAAAAATGGCGGGCCGGTGACTGTCACGCATCCCGAGGTGACGCGGTTTTTCATGACGATTCCAGAAGCCTGCCAGCTCATTTTACAGGCCGGGGCGATGGGGGGCAGGGACTCTGTATATACCTATCTGCTAGATATGGGCACACCGGTGAAGATTGTTGATATGGCCCGGGACCTGATCAGGCTTTCGGGGTTTGAACCGGATGTGGATATCAAAATTGAATTTGTAGGGTTAAGAAGCGGCGAAAAACTATACGAAGAACTGATCACGGAAGGAGAAGGGATCGTTCCCACTGACCATGATCAGATTCTGGTCCTGAAGGGAGAATGCTTTCCCCGTAAGGAGCTTTATAACAAAGTGGCGGCGCTGATTCAGTGTGCCAGGGCGCAGGATGGGGATATAATAAAAAATGTGCTCAGAGACATTATTCCAGAATATAAGCATAAAAAAAATTAAGAAAAAAAAATATTCAGAAGATCTTGCGGCCACCCTTGATAAGTGGTCGTCTGCCGTATGTCTTGGGGCATTTTTTATTTTATGTACGGGTTATATTTTTCTTAATGCTAGAAATGATGACTGGAAGGGTGGTTTTTTCCTGTTTATTTTGTTAGCGATCATTCTTTCGAGGCTTTTGATAACAAGCAGTGATCCCGTAACTATCAATAAGAAAATTGTCTCTTGCTTTTGGGGTTACCTGATGATTGCTTTGGCAAGTGTTTTGTTTCCTACAACAAGTCTCTTCCACTCAATCTGGCTTGTAAAATCATTTTATAGATTTGCCCTGGTTTTAGTAATCTTACAGGTTTTCTGGGTAAATATTAAAATTGAAAGAAAGGTGATCAGATGGTTATTGCCAGCACTTTGCCTTACCTTGGGGGTAATTGCCATTCTAACAGGATATGGCCTGTTGGCTAAGCATAAATTATCTTTTATTACACCCTGGACTATCATTAATAATGCATGGAATGAAAAAGCGTTCAGCTTTTATATAATTTTTTTAATGTGGGCGGCGATTGCCTATTTATGGCGAAGGACTGTCTCTGAATCGATATTTTCTATCA
>QNYZ01000098.1 GCA_003973265.1 Deltaproteobacteria bacterium
AAAAGGGGTGCGATCATGGCCATCTTTTCGTGCCGGCAAAGGTGGAAAGGGAAAAAAAGCGGCGGGAGGCGATTTAATGGTTGAAGGAACCCGAGACAGATAGTATTGACTTTACGTATACTGGGGCAACTGACCCGATAACTTACAAAGGAATGGATCATGATCGTACTTACCGTGCTGCTCTTTTTAATTGGGATAGTGTTGTTGTGGGGCGTGGTTATTTACAACCAGCTCGTTAAACTGAAAAATATGGTGGGCGAGGGGTGGAGCGGAATTGATGTGCAGTTGAAAAAACGGGCCAACCTGATTCCCAACCTGGTGGAAGCGGTAAAAGGATACATGGGGCATGAAAAAGCGCTTCTTGAAAAAGTGACCGAACTGCGTTCAAGGAGTATGCAGGCCACAGATCCGGCCCAGAAGGGTCCCCTGGAAGGGGCGATTGGCAGGTCACTGGCCAATATCCTGGCCGTGGCCGAGCAATATCCGGAATTAAAGGCCGATAAAAATTTTCGCGATCTTCAGAAACAGCTTTCGCAGATAGAAAGCGATATTGAAATGGCCCGGCGCTATTATAACGGGACGGTCCGGAATCTGAACATCCGTGTTGAATCGTTTCCCGGCAACATTATTGCCGGCAGGTTTAACTTCAGGCGTGCCGAATTTTTTGAAATTGAAGATCAGCGGGACCGGCAGCCCCCCCAGGTGCAGTTCTGACTGCCGGCGTGGTTTTCATGGTTTCACTGAGACGATGGGAATATGTGTCTGGCAGTATTTATCGTTGCGGAGGGTAGATTGATGGCCCATTTAAAAACGAAAATCCAAGAAAAGAATCGCTTATCCGGAAGATGTCGGATTGGCCTGGCAGTCTTCATGGCGTTCGTATTGCTGGGCACCGGTATCGCCTTTGCCGGAACCGCCGAACGGATTCTCGATTTTAACAGTCATATCGAAGTTCACGAAGATGGCCATCTGATCGTTACCGAGAAAATCAAGGTGGTTGCCGCCGGCCGACAGATCAAACGGGGTATTTATCGCGATTTTCCCACGATCTATAAAAATCGTGCCGGAAAGAAAATACGGGTGGGGTTCAAAGTGCTGGGGGTCTTGAAAAACGAGCGGCCCGAGGCATATCATACGCAATCCCGTGCCAACGGTATGCGGGTCTATATCGGCCGTAAAAACGTGTTTCTTCCGCCCGGAACGTATACTTATACGATCACGTACCGGACAGATCGGCAACTCGGTTTCTTTAAAGACCATGATGAGCTTTACTGGAATGTGACCGGCAATGACTGGCAGTTTCCCATCGAAAAGGCCGGTGCGACGGTATTGCTGCCATCCCGTACCGACGTGATTGAGGCAACGGCGTATACCGGGCGGCGCGGCGCAAAAGGAGAGTTTTTCACCCAAGGCTATGATGAGACGGGAAACGTGACCTTTGAAACCACTCGACGCTTAAAGCCCGGGGAAGGGCTGACCATTGCCGTTGCCTGGCCCAAAGGGGTGGTGACCGAACCGTCTCTAAGAGATAAATTGAGCTTTGCCGCCAGAGATAATGCCAGTGCCATTGCGGCGCTGGTGGGTTGTATCGTTCTGTTTGTTTACTACTTAATGGCCTGGATAAAGGTGGGAAGGGACCCGCAGAAAGGTCCGATTATTCCGCTTTTTCACCCGCCTGAGGGGCTTTCTCCTGCGGCGGTCCGGCATATAGAGAAAATGGGATTTGACAATAAAACCTTTGCTGCGGCGCTGGTTGATATGGCGGTAAAAGGGGCACTGACCATTTCGGAGGATACGGACGGTATCTTCACCCTTGAAAAGAAACCGGATGCGGATCCGGCCGTGCTTTCAAAGGGCGAAAAGAAAATACTGAGCAGTCTGTTTGCATCGCAAAACACTTTTCGACTTGAGAAGGAGAACCATGAAAAAGTCCGGGCGGCTATTGCGGTATTAAAAAAAATATTGAACGCCGATTTGGGAAAAGTCTGTTTTGTACGAAATACGGCCTATCTGATACCCGGTGTGGCGATAACGATTGTCTCCCTGGTCGCGATTGTCTTGACAGCCAGACAGATATCCACGGCAGCGTTTATGAGCGTCTGGTTAAGCATCTGGACCGCCGGCTGTACCATGCTGGTTTCAAAGGTCATTGGCGCCTTTCGCCAGTCAGGGCATCGATGGACCCAAAAAGGCGGTCTGCTTTTTATGACCTTGTTTTCAATTCCATTTTTAATTGGTGAAGTCGCCGGCCTCTGGATGTTCGCCCAGGCCGTTTCATTGCGGGCCGCCGTTTTTTTTATCGGACTGATTCTGTTGACACCGCTTTTCCATCATCTGCTCAAAGCCCCGACCCTGTACGGCCGGGCGATTTTAGATAAGATCGAGGGGTTTCGGAAATATCTTTCCATTGCCGAGGCTGATCGGTTGGAGATTTTGAACCCACCGGAAAAAACCCCGGCGCTGTTCGAAAAGATGCTGCCCTATGCCATGGCACTCGATGTCGAAAACGAATGGGGAAAACAATTTGCCGATGTACTCAAGCGGGCCAATAACGGGGCCGGATACCGGACGCGTTGGTATATGAGCAGTTCGCCCGGTTTTACGGGCATGAGCAGCCTGTCCGCCAGCCTGGGCCAGGGGCTGGCCGGTGCGGTCTCTTCAGCGGCCGTGGCCCCGGGGTCGTCATCGGGATTCGGCGGTGGCGGATCTTCCGGCGGCGGTGGGGGCGGTGGTGGGGGGGGTGGGTGGTAG
>QNYZ01000046.1 GCA_003973265.1 Deltaproteobacteria bacterium
TGAGATTGATATGATTGCCAGCGAAACAGAGGGGAACAAGCAGGAAAATGTCATATTTGATGTTTACTCGAAAAAATCAGATGTCGGGTTTATCCGGGAATCTGCCCTGCACCGGGTGGACAAGGTGATCGACCCGGCGAACATAAAAGTACTGGCGGAAACCAGCTGGCTGCCCAACTGGGTTTTTTCTGTCCACAAAAGTGTCCCCCGGGACGTGGCGAATAAAATACAAAACGCCTTGCTGAATATTCCTGCCGGCAGCAGCGTATTGAAAGCGGCCAAGCTGGAAGGATTTGTGGCGCCGGATGCCGAAGCGTTGAAAGAAGTTCGGAAAATGGTTTTAGGCAAATAAAATATATAGACGATCGTTGAAATTTAAGGAGCAAAGTTATGATTATCATCTGCGAGGAATGCGGAAAGAAATACCAGACAACGGGTACCTTGAAGAAGGAGAGGGTTAAATTTAAATGTCGATCATGCTCCCATATCATAACGATTTCCCAAGCAGATGTCATACCGGATAGCGCGAATGGGGAAACGGCCGCAGATCTTCAATCGATAATGCTCTCCTCGCCGGATGAAGAAATCACCGGGATAGCAGATGAACAGCGTATCTCGCCGGATTCACTGGACCAGACAATGGCGGGGTTGAAACTGGATACGGGTGAAGCATCCGGCGACTCAGGGGATACAGACGTTGACCCTGGTCTGCCCGGAAAAAAAGGGTTGGGACTGCGTACCAAAATGATGTTTCTGTTTCTAGTGGTTCCGATTGCTCTTTTTTCGATTTCCGGGGCCTATTACCTGATGCAGATGAAGCAGTTTTCCAATACGCTGACGAGCGAGTCCATTGAAGTCGTTAAAAAGATGGGCGAAAACCGTATCAGAGAGGTCGCCCGGATAGTGGCCGGTGAATGCAAGCAATACCTCCTGGATCATCCGGAATTGTCCAAAGAGCAGTTCATGAGTAATGCGGATTTTAAAAAAATGTCCATCCAGCGGGTGGGGCTGACCGGTTACACAACATTATTCTCCATAGGGCCATATACTTCATGGACCCATCCGAACCGGCGAATTGTAGGAAAACCGCTGGCACCACTTCTCCGCAAGCCGCTGGGCAAGGAATTCGGCCGGTTTTTCGAAATTATTAAGGAGATTGAAAAGGGAAATAACGAGGAAAATTCCGGGTATTACCTCTGGCAGGATCCCGATGGCGCGTTAAGGGAAAAATTCATGGTCGTCACGCCCCTGGAGGGGACCCAGTTCGGTATTGCGGCGACTGTTTACCTGGATGAGTTTATCCGTCCCATCAATAAAATTGTAAAAAAGGCCGAGAAGAATACCCTGGCAACCAGAAACATTATTCTGGCTATCCTCGGCATTACGCTGCTTCTGATGGCCATCATTGTCTTCTTTTATGCGCACCGGATTACCGGTCGGATTAAAAATCTCACCGACCTGGCAGAGCGGATCAGTGTTGGCGAAATGGATACCGAGATCAAGATAGACTCCAACGATGAGATCGGATCACTGGGAGAGGCGATCAGCCGCATGCAGCGCAGCATCCGGTTGTCCATTGAAAGGCTGAGAAGACGATAAGGGCTGCAATTTTCACAGGGGGGATATTATGCGCATAATGAAAAAAGCTCATTTTCTGGGTCTGCCTGCCCTTACCGGTATTTTTATTGCGTGGGCCGGGTTGTTGGTTGCTGGCGTCCAATCGCCTGTTTCGGCGGAAACGCTGAAATACTCGGGCTGTGGAATTGTTAAAAAAGCCTTTATGGTCGAACTGGCCGCCGCATTTACAGCGAAAACCGGCATCCAGGTTGAAATTAAAGGAGGAGGGGCGATGCTGGGTATTCGAAACGTGGTGGCGGGAATTACCCAGGTGGGGGGAAGCTGCCGCCCGGAGCTTGATTTTAAAGAAGAAAAGGGGGCAAAAAGGCATCATGTCGGCTGGGATGCGATTGTTGTCATTGTCCATCGGCGAAATCCCGTTGATGCGATTTCGTTTTCGCAGCTGGAAGCGCTGGTTGCCGGAAAAATAACCGACTGGGCGGCCCTGGGCGGCCCTGAGAATACGCCCCTTGAATTTTACGCTCGTGAGGGAAAACTGTCCGGTGTCGGGCATATGGCGCGAATGCTTATTTCATTCGACTCGGACCAGGTATTTTCCGCAGCGAAAAGGTTCAAATCTTCCGGGCCGTTGGAATCAGCCCTTGAAAACGATGTCGGCCGATGGGCGATTGCGCTGACCGGGGTTTCCAGCGCCAAGCGAAGAAATGTCAAAATGCTGACCCTTGATGGCATATATCCGTCCAAAGAAAATATCATGGCCGGGAAATACCCTGCGTTATATCGGCCGCTTTACCTGTTTACAAAAGGTGAGCCGAAAGGGCTGGCCAAACAGTTCATCGATTTTGCCTTGAGCGCCCAGGGGCAGGCGGTGATATCCAAAGCCGGAACGGTTAATCTTGAAGAGGGTAAAGCGCTCTGGAATAAATACAGAATTGGAATGGGGTTCTAAATCAGCCTGCCAGCCAGCCCGTTTTTCCCTGGCGGTGGAAAACCCGTTGGATGGCCGGCCGGGGCCGGCATACTGAGCGTGCAGATCACATATCCATGGTGGCGCCTTTATCGGCAGAATTAACATGCCGGGCGTACCGGGCCATCCACCCCCGCTGGACTTTCGGTTCAAATGGGGGTAGATCGGCAAGCCGCTGACTCAGTTCATTCGGGTCGAT